>CAJOQT010000111.1 GCA_905236875.1 uncultured Prevotella sp.
AGTCGCGCCATCTATTCCGGCAATGAATACTCTCAGACCTGTGCTTAGCACATCCTTCCAACGGAAATTGTTACGGTCATCAATGAAAGTGTCTTCTGCCATCGCTTCTGCATCGGGCAACTCTCGACAGATTCTTGCAGCATCATATTATGAACATTTAGCAAAAACGTAAAAAAGAAACAGAATAAGCACATAGATAACATGAGGACATAAAAAAATCCGTGTAATCTTTCGACTACACGGATTTTGATATAGATGTTATAAATTACTTCACCTCCTCGAAGTCGGCGTCCTGGACGTCGTCGTTGGGATTGGGCTGGGCCTGCTGACCACCCTGGTACTGCTGACCTGCATCGGCACCGGGCTGAGGACCTGCCTGTGCACCAGCACCCTGATACATCTGCTGCGAAGCGGTCTGCCAAGCGGTGTTGAGAGCAGCAATAGCGGTGTCGATGGCAGCGATGTCGCCAGCCTTGTGGGCATCCTTCAGCTGCTGGAGGGCCTGTTCGATGGCGGGCTTGTGCTGTGCGGGAATCTTGTCTCCAATCTCCTTCAGCTGGTTCTCCGTCTGGAAAATCATAGAGTCAGCCTGATTCAGCTTGTCAACACGCTCACGCTCACGCTTGTCGTTCTCGGCGTTCTGCTCGGCCTCGGCCTTCATACGGTTGATCTCGTCCTGTGACAGACCACTGGAAGCCTCGATGCGGATAGCCTGCTCCTTACCAGTTGCCTTGTCCTTGGCAGAAACCTTGAGGATACCGTTGGCATCGATGTCGAAGGTTACCTCTATCTGAGGAACACCACGACGGGCGGGGGCAATACCTGTCAGGTTGAACTGACCGATACTCTTGTTCTGGGCTGCCATCGGGCGCTCACCCTGTAGCACGTGGATGGTCACCTCTGTCTGGTTGTCTGCAGCAGTAGAGAACACCTCACTCTTCTTGCAAGGAATGGTCGTGTTGGCCTCAATGAGCTTGGTCATCACACCACCCATCGTCTCAATACCCAGTGTCAGCGGGGTTACGTCGAGCAGTACGATGTCGCCTACACCGCCTTCCTTGTTCAGGATGGCACCCTGGATACAAGCACCTACGGCTACCACCTCGTCGGGGTTCACACCCTTTGAAGGCTCCTTGCCGAAGTAGTTCTTAACAAGCGTCTGCACAGCAGGGATACGGCTCGAGCCACCTACGAGAATCACCTCGTCAATCTGACTGGTTGACAGCTTGGCATCTGCCATAGCCTTCTGACACGGAGCCAGACAAGCCTGAATCAGGTCGTGTGCCAGCTGTTCGAACTTGGCACGTGTCAGTGTCTTCACCAAGTGCTTGGGTACACCGCCAACGGGCATGATGTACGGCAGGTTGATCTCTGTCGAGGTAGAGCTTGACAGCTCAATCTTAGCCTTCTCGGCAGCCTCCTTCAGACGCTGCATAGCCATCGGATCGTCCTTCAGGTTAGCACCCTCGTCGTTGCGGAACTCCTGTACCAGCCAGTCGATGATCACCTGGTCGAAGTCGTCACCACCCAGGTGCGTGTCACCGTTGGTGGAAAGCACCTCGAACACACCGCCGCCGAACTCCAGGATAGAGATATCGAACGTACCACCGCCGAGGTCGAAGACAGCAATCTTCATATCCTTGTTGGCCTTATCGACACCGTATGCCAGAGCTGCAGCGGTAGGCTCATTGACAATACGCTTCACATTGAGACCGGCAATCTGTCCGGCTTCCTTCGTAGCCTGACGCTGTGAGTCGGAGAAGTAGGCAGGAACGGTGATGACGGCATCCGTCACCTCCTGTCCGAGATAGTCCTCGGCAGTCTTTTTCATCTTCTGAAGAATCATGGCCGAAATCTCCTGCGGAGTATATTTACGTCCGTCGATATCTACACGGGGATAGCCTCCCTCGTTTACTACAGAATAAGGTACGCGCGAGATTTCCTTCTCCGTCTGCTGCCAGTTCTCACCCATGAAGCGCTTGATAGAATAGACGGTCTTCTTGGGGTTGGTGATGGCCTGACGCTTGGCGGGGTCGCCGATCTTACGCTCACCGTTATCCACAAATCCAACGACCGAAGGAGTCGTACGCTTACCCTCGCTGTTGGCAATTACTACCGGCTCGTTACCTTCGAATACGGCAACGCAGCTGTTGGTTGTTCCTAAATCGATTCCAATAATCTTTCCCATAATTGTATTATTTTATTGTTATTAATTCGTTAATTCTTGCGGTCATCCGCTGCCAAAATATAGCAAAGTGCGTGCCAAAACATTTTTTTTGAAGATTATCATGACATTTTGGCACAAGTATCAAAAAGTTTTTATAACTTTGCACGCAGAACTGAAATTAAAACGTTTTAATCATTAATATTTGTGATGAAGAGAATAATAATGACTGCCGCAGTGACATGTGTCATGTTGACTGCAATGGCTCAGGGACAGGATTATATTGTCAAGACGAATAACGTCAAGCCGTCGGCACCACAGGCAACGTCGGTTACTGACGGTGATATTACTGCCGAGAATCCGAACGAGCCGCAGAACTTTGTGACAAAGAACTTCAAATACCACAGCATGTGCGACTGGCAGGAAGGCATGCGCTTCATGGTGATACCCGAGAAGTACGACCTGATCGTCAACACCTTCCACGATGCAGCCACAGGCAATGAAGTCGGCAACGGCAAGTTGCGTCACAAGATCATGGTTTACAAGAACCACACGACGGGTTCGAACGGACGTGAGCGTATCAACTTCGTCTGCGAAGATGACAATCGTCTCTACTACTTCGAATTGCCGCTTGGCTCGTACGAAGACTACTGCTACAGCAAGCATGGCGTGCCGACGCTGGCTTATCTGGACGACGTTGACAGGGCCCGTGAGCTGTTGCTGGAACAGACGCTTATTACCCGTCAGCCCGTTTTCTATATTGACACCCAGTACGAAGGTGACGGCGTGGAGGAGATTATCATTCCTGAGAATACTGAGGTTGTCGTAAAGGCTGTGGGCGTTGGTACCCGCAAGTTCCCCGTGAAGATTATCGTTGAAGAGCCGAAGACCGGCAGACAGTTCTTCCAGAATGTGGTGATGAGCCAAACAAACAACGGCATGCGCGACGACGAATTTGTCATGGATAACAAGAAGTTCTTGTTCCTCAACTCCTTCGACGTGCTGACCGGTACCGACATCGTCAGTACGGACACCAAGGAGTATATCGGCAAGACCATCTTCACCAAGCAACCTATGGAGATGACCTCGAAGGGTGACGGCAGGATGCGTCAGGTGAGGGTTCCCCGTTTGATGGAGTTCGTTATCGATGCCATTATCCCCCATACAGACAACCGCCATTTCACCCTGAACCTGACGGAGTCGGAGTCACGCCGTATCTATTCGAAGGATGTGACCTTTGTCAATGATGGTAATTCCGCAGACTACTTCGGCACCTTGTTTGGTCTGGGTGAGGGTAAGCTGCGTAACTCTTCGCCTGAGACTCGTGCCATGATTCGTCAGGGACGTGCCGCCATCGGCATGACCGACGAGGAAGTAGAGCTGGCACTTGGTGAGCCCGACAACATTATCCTGGGCAACAACGGTACGTTTCAGTGGCAGTACAAGCGTACCAAGAAGCTGCTCATCATTCAGTTCAACAACCTGCGCAAGGTCATCAGTGTCAACACGAAGTAAGAGACACTGCATCAGCATAACGAAGGGGCATCTCACTGCGGAGGTGCCCCTTCATTTTATGTTTTATGAAAACACGGCTGCCAGCTTTTCGGCACACCGGCATCCTGAACACTACTTGTTGTCGGACAATGCTTGCATGATCTTTGCTTCCAGCTCCTCACAAAGCTCCGGATTGTCTGCCAGCAGCTGCTTGGTGGCATCGCGTCCCTGTCCCAGTTTGTTGCCTTCGTAGGAGAACCATGAGCCGCTCTTCTGGATGATGTTGTACTCCACACCGAGATCGACAATCTCGCCAATCTTCGAGATGCCCTCGCCAAACAGGATTTCAAACTCTGCCTTACGGAACGGAGGAGCCACCTTGTTCTTGACAACCTTCACCTTTGTCATGTTGCCCAGCACGTTGTCGCCGTCCTTGATGGCTGTTGACTTACGGATGTCCAGACGTACCGAGGCATAGAACTTCAGGGCGTTACCACCCGTCGTCGTTTCGGGATTGCCGAACATGACGCCAATCTTCTCACGCAGCTGGTTGATGAAGATACAGGTAGTGTTGGTCTTGGCGATGGTAGAGGTCAGCTTACGCAATGCCTGGCTCATCAGTCGGGCCTGCAGGCCTACGGCCGAGTCGCCCATATCGCCTTCTATCTCCTTCTTCGGTGTCAGAGCTGCCACAGAGTCGATGACAATGATGTCAATGGCACTGCTTCGGATCAGCTGGTCGGCGATCTCCAGTGCCTGTTCGCCGTTGTCGGGCTGTGAGATCCACAGGTTGTCGATGTCAACGCCCAACTTCGCCGCATAGAAGCGGTCAAAGGCATGCTCTGCATCGATGAATGCTGCAATGCCGCCAGCCTTCTGTGCCTCGGCAATGGCATGAATGGCGAGTGTGGTCTTACCTGACGACTCCGGGCCGAATATCTCAATGATACGTCCTCTCGGATAACCGCCGACACCCAGTGCGGCGTTCAGTCCGATACTGCCTGTGGGTATCACCTCGACGTTCTCAATATGGTCGTCGCCCAGTTTCATGATGCTGCCCTTGCCAAAATCCTTCTCAATCTTCGACATAGCAGCCTGCAACGCTTTCAGTTTCCCTTCTTGGGGACTCAAAGCTTCGATTTCTTTCTTTGCCATATTTTTCTGTTATTGGTTTGTATGCGATTTAAATGTATTGTGCAAAGATACACAATAAATTCGTTCCAACAAACCTTTTCAGCATTTTTCTTCTACAATCTGGTGAAAATTGTTTTCGGGAACGACTGTTCCCCCGACCTGTCAGACAAAGGAACGAATCAGCATATATATAATATGGTACCCGCGTGCGGAAATAAAACTGCAGATTTCGCTTGCGGATAGCAGTTTTATAGACAGGGATAAAAAAAAGCGGGCTGTAGTACCCGCTTTTTCTTACTTGTTCTTCTGGTAGTATTCTAATCCGCGTTTGACATTTTCACGGACTGCACGTGAGGAGAGCGTGGCTCCGCTGACGCCGTCAACCGGTTTGGACAGCGCATCGCTCACCTTCATGCCATTCCATTTGGGAAGCATCTGTGCCTCCACATCCTGGAAATACTCCGGTGTCTCACGGTTCTTGAGTGCCTCCACCTTCTCGATCTTGTTCTTCTTGATATAAATCTTCAGCGGTGTAGTGCCACGATAGCCGCGCACATCCTTGGCCAGTGTCGTGGTGTTCACGATATACACACCATTCTCTTTCACCATCACACCGTCGCCCTTGGTCATGCTCATCAGCAACAGGGCAACACCTGCCATCAAAAGTTTTTTCATATCTTCTTCTTAATTTTGTATTTTCTCTATTCCTCCTGTCTCAATGAACACCAGCGGCACCTGTGTGCTCAGGTACGAAGTAGTCGTCTGGTCATCCAGATAGATACCATAAAGTATCATCTGCAAACGCATCTTGCCGTTCTCCAGCGATCCCCATGAATAGCTGTTGACCGTGAAGCCGAACGTTGCTTTATGACTACTTTCTTCATAGAAGATGTTGCTGTTGACTGCTACAGGATAGTTGACAAATGTGATGGGTGACTCGAGGTAACAGTCGTAATATACTTTGATTTCAACATTGTCGGCAGCATTCAGTGCTTCCCTCAACGGCTTGTTCTGCACAAATGTTGACAATGTGCGGGTTGGAATGTCGTGAACCGTGATAACAGAGTCGTTAACCACCGTCCATGTAACGTTGATGGAGTCTGTCTTGACATTAGTACCTCCATCTTCCCTGAACTGATAGTACATCTTACCGGAATGCTCGCCGGCCATCTTCAGGAAACAGGCATGTTTCTGTTCTTTTGTCAACCCCTGGTCATTAGTGTCATCACCTTCACTCTTCAGGCAGGAGTTTAATGTCAGTGCCATCATCAGCACTGCCATCATTGTCATTAGTTTCGTTGTTTTCATCTCTTTCATTATTTCATTTCTTCATTTCTTCAAGGTACCACTTCGAGTAGGCCACATAGTGCTTGGCATTGTCCGTCAGGCCTGGTCGGGTGGGTTTGATATACTTCGCCGGCACCCCACCCCATATCTCATGTGCTCCCACCTTGGTGTTCTGCAGGACCAATGCCCCTGCTGCCACTACGGCTCCTTCGCCTATCTCGCAGCCGTCGAGCAGCGTGGCTCCCATACCGATAAGTGCTCCGTCGTGGATGGTACAGGCATGTACGGTCACGTTATGTCCAATGGTTACATCACTGCCAATATGTGTAGGACCTGTGTCGTGGGTGACATGCACACAACTGCCGTCTTGTATGTTGGTGCGGTCACCGATGGTTATAGGTGCCACGTCGCCCCGTACCACAGCATTGAACCATACCGAGCATTCGTCGCCCATAGTCACCTCCCCTACAATGGTCGCGTTCTCACTGAAGTAACAGTCGCGTCCCCATTTGGGTGTCAAGCCTTTAATGCTTTTGATAAGTGCCATATTTACAATTCATCATGCATCATGCATAATTTCAGCGTGCAAAGTTACGAATAAACGAGAGTAAAACAAAGTTTTTTTTCTTTTTTAACCGAGTGGAAGTAATTTCGGCATCATCATTGTTAATGTTTCATGAAAAAGTTGTAACTTTGCACTCAAGTTATGAAATGGAAGAAAATGTGGAATTATAGAAGACGGCTTGTCGAATCAAGCGGATGGTTGCAGCCGGGAGCCATGAGGATGCAGCTCACCCGTTTATGTGCCATACTCTTCATTCTTCACTTTTTACCCTACACGCCACATGCTCAGACGGTCAGTGATGAACTACAAGCCGATGTGCGACGGGCAGCAGGAATGCACTATGCCCTCACGTTGACCGACACACCCAACGACACGCCGCCACCTCCGGGCAAGCATCCCTTCTACATCAACCACTACGGGTGTCCGTCGGCCTACTACCTTGAACGACCGGAATACTACGACGATCCCTACCATACGCTCTCTCTGGCTGACAGTCTGAGGAAACTGACGGTTTTGGGACGTGACGTGCTGCATATCGTGGCACAGCTACGTAACGAGGCCAGCGACCGTACAGGAGAGTTGACCGAGGCTGGCAAGCAGCAGGCAAGGGACATGGCGCGGATGATAACATACCGGATTCCAGAGATGTTCAGGGACGACAGCTATGTGGATGGACGCTCCATCCTGGAGAACCACTGTCTGCTCACAATGGGTGAAGCACTCCTACAAGTCTCCCGTGCCCACCAGCCAATGACAATGAGTTCCAATGCTTCGCGAAGCTCCTATCCGTGGATGAACCCACAAGACAAAGTCCTGGAGGCACAGCGGAAAGACTCTTTGACTATGGCACGTTACAATGACTTTGCTGCCAGATGGGCTCCTGACGACACACGACTGATGACATCCCTCTTCAACGATGCCGACTATGCGAAGACCATTGACGCGCCGGCCCTCAGCCGCCAACTCTTCGACCTCGCCTCCAGCACGCAATATTCAACAGTCAATGGACAGCAATCCCGTCTCTTCGACCTTTTCACACCTGAGGACATCCGGCGTCACTGGATGCGAAGGAATGCCTGGGCATACATCCGATACGGCGGCTGTACGCTAAACGGTGGCCACCAGCCCTATACCCAGCGAAAGCCGCTCTGGAACCTCATTCACATGGGCGACAGCGTGATGACACTCGACCATCCGGTAATTCACCTTCGTTTCACACATGAGAGTATGATGATGTCGCTGGTCTGCCTCCTGGAACTCGACGACTATGGCTTGCAAACCGACTGCATCGACTCGCTCGAAGCCCTCGGTTGGGCCGACTATCGCATCGCGCCACTGGGCGGCAGCATCATCCTGATACACTACCGCACGGACAAAGACGACCCTGACCCGCTGATTCGTGTACTGCTGAACGGACATGAGGCACGACTCCCCATACCGACGGATTGTCAGCCCTACTACCATTGGAGCGACATGAAACGCTACTACCTGCGCAAACTGTATGCCTATGCCAGGGAGAGAAACGATGAGTGATGATATATAATGAATAATTAATAATGATGTTGAAAGACATGAGACTACACGGAAGAAATGGACAAGGTCTATTGTCAGCGGGTAAACCGCTGACCACAGTCCGTTGTCTGTTCACTGTCGTCTGTTGTCTGTGGTCCGTTGTCTCCAATGCCCAGACTGTGTTTGACATCATCAGCGAGAAGCCCGCATACGCTTCCTGTAACTACGACATCTATCCCGATAGCATACCCGACCGCCTGACACCGCCGCCACCCGGCAAGCGGCCATTCTACATCTCACATTACGGACGTCACGGGTCACGATACATCAACAAACGGTCGAGCTATGAGATTCCCTATAAAATGATGGTACAGGCTGCCGGTGTGAACGAGCTGACAGCAACGGGTAAGCGAGTGCTTGCGGAGATGAACCTCATCCTTGCAGACTCCGAAAACCGTTGGGGCGACCTGACGAAGATCGGCCGTACACAACAGCAGATGATAGCCCGCCGCATGATACAGCGCTTTCCTGAGGTATTCAAAAACTCGGCTTACGTCTCTGCCCGAAGCACCATCGTACCCCGTTGCATCATGTCGATGGAGGCGGCTATGGTAGAGCTGGTTCAGCAAAACCCACGGCTCATTATCACAATGGATGCCTCGAAAAGCACACAGTGGTACATGAACCAACAGGATCCACAGCTGCACAGAAACGAACTGACCGAAGAGGCACAACAGGCATACGACCGCTATATCGCCAGCCGAGTGGGCAACAGCAGACTGATGGAGCTGCTCTTCAAAAACCCTGAAATAGTAAAAGAGCTGGTTGATGAGTCGTTCTTCAACTACTACCTTATGAAGATGGGACTCTTCCAGTTGAATACACACCGGTATCTAGATACCTACCTGACAGACCTCTTCACCACAGAAGACCTCTACTCCATGTGGCAGATAGACAACGTGCTATGGTATCTGCAATACGGTTTCTGTCCATTAAACGGCGGCGACTATCCCTATAGCCAACGTTATCTGCTTAGGCAAATCATAGCCGATGCCGATAGCTGCATACGTTTGGAACATCCCGGAGCACAGCTTCGCTTCGGACATGAGACCGTATTACTGCCGTTGGTATGCCTTATCGGTATCAACGGATACGACCTACAGACAACCAATCTCGACGAAATAGAGGCCAAAGGATGGTGGTCGTCCAGCGTATTCCCCATGGGAGCCAATGTGCAGTTCATCTTCTATCGCAGCAGCCCTAAAGACAAAGACATACTTTTCAAGGTACTCTTGAATGAACAAGAGGCTACACTGCCCATACGCACTGATTGCGCACCTTACTACCACTGGAAGGACTTCCGACGTTTCTGTTTCAGGAAACTTGACCAGTACGAGAAAAGGAGACTGAAAGAATAAAGATAACTCAACTTTCGTATGTTAAGTAGTTAAGAGGAGTTAAGGGGAGTTATCGCGGTCTTCGACCGCTCGGGGAGTTCTTGCCCTGCAA
>CAJOQT010000112.1 GCA_905236875.1 uncultured Prevotella sp.
AAACATTTAGTCCGGGACTAAATAATTTCCTATATAGAAAGTTACTAAAAGTTCCTTCATATCCTTCATATATCCTTCATCAAGTGCGTGTATTACGGTTTGTCAGAAGGGCAGATCACCCTCCTGCGGCTTACTTTCCTCGTATTCAAGACTATCGGTCATGGCCAGTGTGGTCTGTATCTGGTCAGGGGGAATCTGATAGACCTCAAAGAAATTTCCCCGCATGGTATGTGTTTTCTTGAAGCCCAGACTGGTCATGATGATCCCTACCTTTCTCGACGACAGTCCGCGCCCCACGACACCGCCGTTGAGGAACTGGCAGATCATGCCCGCGTTCATCAGCGTGACCTTTTCGCCCGCCAATGGCTTACGCAGACGCGACCGTATCAGCTGCTCTTCGTCGCTCTCTATGCGGAACGCCTGGTTCTGCCGTTCCACGATGCGCTGCTCGTCGGCATCGAACCAGTAACGGAAGCCCTGCCGCAGCTCGTCGCGCAGCTGGGCATAGAGCTGGTCGTAGTCGAGTGCCCACGTGCGAGGGTCGTCGATGTGGCTCACCTGGTGGCAGAGCCATCGCCGGTTGCCCGTCTCGTCGCTGAGGAACCGTTCCTGATTACCCGATCCGCAGAACGATGCCAGGCGGTGCTTCTCCTCGCGGAAGCGTGCATAGGGCCGTCGTTCCTTCACTTTTTCCAAGGTGACCAGCGCCTTCAGTTCAGAGATGTCACGCGGGTTCTGCATGTCTATCTCCTCGATCTCCACCAGACAGTTTTCGGCCAGCGCCAGATGGTCGTCCTTCGACGAGAACGAGTTGTGGAGGTTCTCCCAGAAATACATCATGAGCGGTGGCGGCAGCAGGTGTCGGAAGAACGTGGTCTTGTAGATGCCCTGCGGACCGATGAGCACGAAGATCTCATGGTTCGACGACAGATCGCTCATCCATGTGGCCACCATCGCCACCATCCACTTGTGCAGCGTCCATTCGAAATAGGACCCACCCCCATCCCCTCCCTGTATGGAGGGGCGTAGATGGTCCTGCCGCTGACTGTCTATATACTCCCCGCCCTTTAGGGAAGGGTCGGGGGCGGGTCTTACATGTCCGCCTATCTCCTTCACCCTGTCCTTGCCGTCCCACGGTGGCAGTGCCTCGATATACTCACGCACGGGGTGTGACAGTCTCGAGAAGTCCGAGTTCAGTACGTCGCGCACGTCCTGCTTCAGCACGCGCTTGCCTGTGTCTGCCGCTATCTGACTGCGGAACGTACAGAGGTCACGCTCGTCCAGCTGCTGCCATTCAGACCCGCCTGTTTTCCGATACATCGACATGTCCGTCACCAGGTTATACACCACCTCCACATGCTGGGTGAGCCACTCGCGAATCTCGGGCAGGGTGATCATCGATGTCTCCTTCGCCTTGCGCCCCTGCCGGTTCAGCCGCCATGTGCCGTGTTCCTGTGTCTTCTTGTAGCAGCTGCGGATAGTGGCCTCGCGCTGCCTTCCCTCGTAGTCGCTCCACTGCTGTGCCGCCCATTCGAGCAGCTCGTCCAGGGCAACGCCGTAGCGGTTGAAGAGGAACGCCGCGTGCATCACGTAGTCGTGGTGGTGACCGCTCTGATAGACCATCTGCCGCTTCTGCAGCGTCTGCTCCACCCGTGGCCACGCCTCTTCCACCGACACCTCGTGCGTCCCGGCGGCATACTCTTTGCGGGGCTTGCCCTTCTCGCCCTGTCCGCTGAAGTTGGCTGCCAGGATCTCCTCGTCGGTAATGACAAATGGCTCCGCCTCCAAGTTGACATACACCTCGTCATCGTGAGCCAGTCCGCACAGCCGTGTATAGTCGCTGCACTGCGCATCGTACTCATGCCCCACCAACTCTGCAAAGTAGGCATTCCCCTTCTGGTATGCCGCAGGCCAGCATACAGACCCACCCCCCTGCCCTTCCCTGTGAGGGAGGGAAGCAGATGGTCCTTCTGCTGAAGATTCCGGCTCACGTATATAACGGTAGATGGCACGTAACCCTATTCCGCTGATGGTGCGATATGCAAGTAGTGTGTGCGGGTCTGTTTTCAACTTCTCAAAGGCCGCATCAACTTCATTTTGAGTGTAATCACTCCCCTCCCTCACAGGGAGGAGTCTGTCTATATCGCACAGCGCCAGTCCTGTAAACCCCAGCACATTTGCAGGGCCGCGCCCGTTGCCGTCGAACAGCACACCGACAGACACCGCCGGCATCAGTTTGCGCTTCACCTCCTCGTCGGCTTTCTCCTTGCCCAGCACAGCAGCCATCTTCCGATAGCTCTGCGTCCTGCCCTCCACGCTGCTGTCATAACGTATCAGCCGCACCACCTCCTCCAGTCCCACCGCACGACTTGGCACGCTCGTCAGGCACTGGAATAAACTAAGTTTCTGTTCACGTATCATATTCAACTATGCATTATGTATTGTACAAATTGTTTCTTGGTATCGCAAAGGTAAGAATAAAAAGAAGGTGCCTAAAGAAGTTTTAGACACCTATAGAACTTATATAACTATTTCTATAACATTAATTCCTTCAGCAGTTCATCACGTAGCTTGATGATGCGTGGCAAGGGATTGAAGCTTCGATAATAGGAACACAAAATTCGTCAGTTTCCCTGCTTATTTGCACTTCCAACCACTTTTAGATGCCAGGGGACGGGTGAGTGACATCATTTTTGATTGTAAACGAACCCGCCAGGACCATCCTACTTAAGACGAAGTCAAAGATACAACAATTTTCCGAAACGACGTACAATTACGCCGAAAAATAATACGCGAAAAGTTGTATGGCCGTATCGAGAATACGGTCATGAAGCTGCTGGCGATAGGACGATAAAGCTCTATTTTCCTGCATAACTATACATTTTGCTGCAAAATAATTAAATAAATCATAAATCATCGTTGTAACTGCCATTTTTTTATTATTTTTGCACCTTGAAATGAAAACAAGCATAGAATAAACGCTGCAAACAGGCAAAAATTAAACATAGAAAGAGATGGTAAAGATATCCAAAGAGGCCGCCCTCGAGTATCATGAGAGTGGAAGGCCGGGTAAAATTGAAGTAAAGCCTACCAAGGCCTATCGTACACAAACAGACCTCTCGCTGGCCTACTCGCCAGGAGTGGCATACCCCTGTCTGGAAATACAGGAAAACCCCGACGATGCCTACCGTTATACGGACAAGGGCAACCTCGTGGCAGTCATCTCCAACGGTACAGCAGTACTGGGACTGGGCGACATCGGTGCCATGAGCGGTAAGCCTGTTATGGAAGGTAAGGGATTGCTGTTCAAGATATATGGTGGCATTGATGTCTTTGACATTGAAGTGGATGAGAAGGATCCGGAGAAGTTCTGCGAGGCAGTAGAGAAGATAGCCCCGACATTCGGCGGTATCAATCTGGAGGACATTAAGGCTCCTGAGTGTTTCTACATCGAGGAACGCCTAAAGCGCACACTCGACATCCCCGTCATGCATGACGACCAGCACGGCACAGCCATCATCAGTGCCGCCGGACTGAAGAACGCACTCGAGGTGATCGGCAAGGATATCACCAAGGCACGACTCGTAGTCAACGGCGCTGGTGCAGCAGCCATCTCGTGTACGAAGCTCTACATGGCACTGGGCGTGCAGAAGGAAAACATTCTCATGCTCGACTCGAAGGGTGTCATCAGCAGCGACCGCGAAGGACTGAACGAACAGAAACGCTTCTTCGCCACCGACCGCCGCGACGTGCATACACTGGAGGAAGCCGTACGTGGAGCCGACGTGTTCGTAGGACTGTCGAAAGGTAACGTGCTGACGAAGGACATGGTACGCTCGATGGCCAAGGACCCCATCATCTTTGCACTGGCTAACCCCGTACCCGAGATTTCATACGAAGACGCGATGGATGCACGTCCTGACGTGCTCATGTCAACAGGACGTACCGACTACCCCAACCAGATTAATAACGTCATCGGTTTCCCGTATATCTTCAGAGGAGCACTCGACGTACATGCCAAGGCCATCAACGAAGAGATGAAGATGGCTGCCGTTCACGCCATTGCCGACCTGGCCAAACAGCCCGTGCCCGATGTCGTGAACGATGTGTATAAGGTGAACAACCTGACCTTTGGACGCGACTACTTTATTCCTAAACCCGTCGATCCAAGACTCATTACCGAAGTCAGCGCAGCCGTTGCCAAGGCAGCCATTGACAGTGGTGTGGCACGCAAGAATATCAAGGACTGGGACGAGTATAAGAACTCCTTGAGCGTATTGCTCGGACAGGAGACCAAGCTCACACAGAAGCTCTATGCTACTGCAGCAGCTCATCCGCAACGCGTGGTGTTCGCAGAAGCAGTACACCCCACCATGCTGAAGGCTGCCGTACAGGCAAAGGCTGAAGGCATCTGTCAGCCCATACTTTTGGGTAACGATGAGGTCATTGCCAAACTGGCGAAGAAACTCGACTTGAGTCTGGAAGGCATAGAGATTGTCAACCTGCGTCACCCCAACGAACAGGAACGTCGTGAGCGCTATGCCCACATCCTGACTGAAAAGCGCGGTCGTGACGGCTATACCTTCCAGGAAGCCAACGACAAGATGTTTGAACGCAACTACTTCGGCATGATGATGGTAGAGACGGGCGAGGCCGACGCTTTCATCACCGGATTATACACCAAGTATTCGAACACTATCAAGGTTGTCAATGAGGTCATCGGTATCCGCAAGGAGTTCAAGCACTTTGCTGCCATGCATATCATCAACTCTGCGAAGGGCACGTTCTATATCGCCGACACGCTGGTGAACGAGAACCCTGACACCGAGGCACTTGTTGACATCGCTAAGCTGGCCGCCACCAGCGTACGATTCTTTAATGAGAAGCCTGTGGTGGCGATGATCAGCCATTCGAACTTCGGAAGCAACACAAGCGATGGTGCACTGAAGGTTCGCCATGCTGTTGAGCGTCTGCATGAGTTGTATCCAGACATTCCCATTGACGGCGAGATGCAGGTGACGTTCGCTCTCGACAATGAACTACGTGATGAGCAATATCCATTTACGAGGCTGAAGGGCAAAACGGTGAACACAATCGTTTTCCCCAATCTCTCCTCGGCACGTTCCAGCTATAAGATGTTGCAGATGCTGAACAGCGACGTTGAGATTATCGGTCCCATACAGGTGGGACTGAACAAACCCATTCACTTTATTGACTTTGGTTCGACGGTACGCGACGTGGTCAACATCACATCAATTGCCGTCATCGATGCTTACGTGAACAAGATTAAGCAAGCTATGACGAAGTAAAAGGAAATCATAATAAAGGTTATATATGAAAGTAATGAAATTCGGCGGAACGTCCGTAGGTTCCGTGAAAAGCATTTTAAGTCTGAAAGAGATTGTGGAGGCAGAGGCTCGGACGCAACCTGTCATAGTAGTAGTAAGTGCACTGGACGGTATCACCGACAAACTGATTGCCATCTCTGAATTAGCCCTGAAGGGCGACAAAAGCTATCGCAATGAGTTCGACGGTATCGTTGAGCGTCATCACCAGATGATAGATGCCATCATCACTGACTCCAAGAAACGAGAGGACTTGCTCAAACGCATAGACTCACTCTTCGACCAGTTGAAAAGCATCTACTATGGTGTGTATCTCATCCACGACCTGAGCCATAAGACCCAGGATACCATTGTCAGCTATGGTGAACGTCTGTCTTCGAACATCGTGGCTTCCTTGGTAAAGAATGGAGTCCGCATGAACAGCCGCGACTTCATCCGCACAGAAAAGAAGAACGGCAATCACGCTCTTGACTCCGAACTCACTACCAAGCTGGTAAAAGAGGCCTTCATACCTTTCAGTCCTAATACAATTGCCGTCGTTCCGGGTTTCGTGGCTCGTGACCGCGACACCCATGAGACCACAAACTTAGGCCGTGGCGGTTCAGACTATACAGCAGCTATCATCGCAGCATCCCTCGATGCTGATGTACTCGAGATTTGGACTGATGTCGATGGCTTCATGACAGCCGATCCTAAAGTCATCAAGTCAGCATACACCATCAACGAACTTTCATACGTTGAGGCGATGGAACTTTGCAACTTCGGTGCAAAAGTCATCTACCCGCCGACCATCTATCCCGTTTGCATCAAGAATATTCCCATCCGTGTAAAGAACACGTTCAATCCTGAACATCCTGGCACACTGATCAAGGAAAAGATAGAAAACGACCAGAAACCCATCAAGGGTATCTCAAGCATCAAAGGCACATCGCTGATTACTGTCACTGGTCTATCGATGGTGGGCGTGATTGGCGTGAACCGCCGAATCTTCACCACCCTTGCCAACAAGGGCATTTCAGTATTTATGGTGTCGCAGGCTTCATCGGAGAATTCCACTTCAATCGGTGTGCGTGACGAGGATGCCGAGGCAGCTGCCGAAGTGCTTAATGAAGAGTTTGCCAAGGAGATTGAGACAGGAGCCATGTTCCCGATGCAGGTTGAGAGTAATCTTGCCACCATTGCCATCGTAGGTGAAAATATGAAACAGACCCCTGGTATTGCCGGTAAATTGTTCGGAACATTGGGACGTTCAGGAATCAGCGTAATTGCCTGTGCTCAAGGTGCCTCTGAGACAAACATCTCATTTGTAGTTGACGGCCGCTTCCTGCGCAAATCACTTAATGTGCTCCACGACTCATTCTTCTTGTCGGAATATAAGGTTCTCAACCTCTTCATCTGCGGTATCGGAACCGTTGGCGGTATGCTTCTCGAACAAATACGTACCCAGCAACAAGTCCTTATGCAGACCAAACGTCTGAAACTGAACGTGGTGGGCATCTCGGACGTTGACAACTTCGTACTTGATCGCGATGGCATCGACCTCGACAACTATGAGAAGATTCTGCGTGCAGGTTTTGTCGCCAACACAGATCACATGCGGGACGAGATTGTGAAGATGAACATTTTCAACAGTGTCTTCGTTGATTGCACTGCCAGCCGTCAGATAGCACAACTCTATCAAACCTTCTTGGAGCATAATATCAGCGTGGTAGCCGCTAACAAGATTGCCGCGTCAAGCGATTACGAAAGCTATATAAAACTTCGTCAGACGGCTCGCGACCGTGGTGTGTGGTTCCGTTACGAAACCAATGTGGGTGCAGGACTACCTATTATCGGTACAATCAATGACCTATGTAACTCGGGTGATAAGATCCTGAAAATTGAGGCTATTTTGAGCGGTACGCTAAACTTCATCTTCAACGAGATTGCAGCTGACGTACCCTTCTCCGAGACCGTACGCCGCGCTAAAGAGCAGCGTTACTCAGAGCCAGACCCACGTATCGACCTCAGTGGTACGGACGTTATCCGCAAGTTGGTCATCCTGACCCGTGAGGCAGGCTACAAGGTGGAACAGGACGATGTCGAAAAGCACCTGTTCGTACCCGACAGCTACTTTGAGGGTTCGATTGACGACTTCTGGAAACACCTGCCCGAACTTGATGCAGACTTCGAAGCCCGCCGCAAGGTTCTCGAGGCCGAGAACAAACGATGGCGCTTCGTGGCCACAATGGAGAACGGCAAGACGAATGTGGCCCTGAAGGAGGTTCCCTATGGACATCCTTTCTATGGACTCGAGGGTTCCAACAACATCGTACTGCTAACCACAGAGCGATATAAGGAATATCCGATGCTGATCCAGGGCTATGGCGCTGGTGCAGCTGTGACTGCTGCCGGTGTATTCGCCAACATCATGTCTATCGCAAACATTTAATAATGTGCTGGACGGTTCTGCCGTCCAGTATTTTTCATTATGAAACATATCATCATTTTGGGAGACGGAATGGCCGACCTTCCCGTCGAGCGACTCGGTGGAAAGACCTTACTGCAATATGCCCATAAGCCGATGATGGATCAGTTGGCCCGCGAAGGACGGTGCGGACGACTGGTTACCGTGCCCGAAGGATTTCCTCCTGGCTCTGAAGTTGCCAATACGGCTATCCTCGGCTATGACCTGAATAAGGTGTATGAGGGTCGAGGGCCCTTGGAAGCTGCTTCTATAGGATACGAGATGGCTGACGATGACTTCGCCATCCGCTGCAATATCATCACCCTTGCAGACGGCAAGATTATCACCCATAACGGCGGTAATCTGGAAACAGAGGATGCCCGTGTGCTTATTGATTACCTCAATGAGAACCTCGCAAAGCCCATCAATGAGAGAGAGGGGTGCGAACGCGTGAAATTCATCACTGGCATCCAGTATCGCCACCTGCTGGTTATCAAAGGTGGAAATAAGCATATAGTCTGTGCCCCACCCCACGACCATCCGAATGAAGAGTGGAGAGGATTGCTGATAAAGCCGGAAGCCACAGTGGTCAGCGGATCTTCCGCTGACACCAAACGTCTTTCCCCTCAGCAAACAGCCGACCTCATCAACGAGATGATTCTGAAGTCGCAGGAACTTCTTGCCAGGCATCCCTTTAATATTGAACGTGCAAAGCGTGGCGAGCGTCAAGCCAATAGTATCTGGCCATGGAGTGGCGGTTATCGCCCTTCGATGCAGACGCTGATGGAACAGTATCCGCAGGTAAAGAGCGGTGCTGTCATCTCGGCCGTTGACCTGATACAGGGTATCGGAAAGTATGCCGGTTTGCGCATCATCAAGGTTCCTGGTGCTACGGGATTGGCCAATACCAACTACGAGGGCAAGGCTCAGGCTGCCATTGAGGCATTACGCAAGGATGACTTCGTGTTCGTCCATGTAGAGGCCAGCGACGAGGCAGGCCATGACGGTGATTTGGAACTGAAACTCAAGACCATCGAATATCTGGACCAACGGCTTATCGCCCCTATATATAATAAGGTAAAGACTTGGGAAGAGCCAGTATGTATTACCGTACTGCCTGACCATCTCACACCAGTAGAACAGCGCATCCACGTCGGACAACCAGTACCATTCCTGATCTGGTATCGAGGCATTGAATCCGACGAGGTACAACAATACGATGAAGTTTCTTGTGTGTCAGGCTCTTATGGTCTCCTGAAACTCAATGAGTTCATGCAAGCACTAATGAGTATATAATAATTATCCATTATCAATTGTCAATTATCAATTAATATGAAATATTATAGTACAAATGGAAATGCCCCCATCGCTGACCTGCACAAGGCTGTGGTGAAAGGTCTCGCAGAAGACCGTGGTCTTTACATGCCAGAGGAAATCAAAAAACTGCCAAAGATCTTCTTCGACAACATCCATGAGATGTCGTTCCAACAAATTGCCTACAACGTGGCCAGTGCCTTCTTTGGAGAAGACATAGATCTCGATGCCCTCCAAGATATCGTCTATGACACCCTGTCGTTCGATTGTCCTGTGGTGAAAGTCACAGATAATATCTATGCGTTAGAATTGTTTCACGGCCCTACCCTCGCCTTTAAGGATGTGGGTGCCAGGTTTATGGCTCGACTATTACAATACTTCATCCGCATGGAGGGACAGAAAGAAGAGGTAAACGTCCTTGTGGCCACCTCTGGTGATACTGGTTCTGCCGTAGCCAACGGTTTCCTTGGTGTGGAGGGCATCCACGTCTATGTACTCTACCCCAAAGGTAAGGTCAGCCATATTCAAGAGAGCCAGTTTACCACCCTGGGGCGAAACATCACAGCGATAGAGGTTGATGGTGTTTTCGATGACTGTCAGGCACTGGTGAAGTCGGCCTTCATGGACGAGGAACTGAACAAGCACATGAAGTTGACTTCGGCCAACTCGATTAACGTAGCCCGTTTCCTGCCTCAGGCATTCTATTATTTCAATGCGTTTGCTCGAATGAAAGCGTTAGGAAAAGCTGATGAACTCGTGATGTGCGTACCTTCAGGTAACTTCGGTAACATTTGCTCTGCATTGTTCGGTCACACGATGGGCTTGCCCATCAAACGTTTTATTGCTGCCAACAATGCCAACGACGTATTCTACCAGTACTTGCAGACAGGGCAGTACAATCCCAAGCCCAGCGTGCAGACCTTAGCAAATGCGATGGACGTGGGCGACCCCTCGAATTTTGCACGTATCATCAATCTATATAGCGACAACGGCTTACTCTCCAATGAAGAAACTCATCAACGCATCACACAGCTCATCAACGGCTGTACTTATACTGATGACCAAATACGTGAGACCATGAAGCAATGTTATAGTGAAACAGGCTACGTGCTCGACCCTCATGGTGCCTGTGGCTATCGGGCTTTGAAGGAGCAGCTGCGTGAAGGCGAGGTAGGCGTGTTCTGCGAAACGGCTCATCCTGCAAAGTTCAAGGAGAAGGTTGATGAGATCCTTGGCACCGACATTCAGATTCCAGAACGACTGGCTGCCTTCATGCGAGGACAAAAGCAAAGCATACCGATGAGCAAGGACTTCACAGACTTCAAGCAGTTCCTTCTGAAGGTGTGATGAGAAAGTGTCTGACATATCTTGTCGCAGCAGTCCTATTGACAGCCTGTTCCGGAGTGAAGGACATTCCGGAAGATGCTATATTACTGCATCGTGTCGTGGTGATTGCTGATGGTGAATATAAGGACATTAAACCCCGGACCTTGAAACCCTACGTTGTACAACATGAACAGATACGTTGGTTTGGACTTGTCAGGAAACCTGTGGTTGTTGATTCGTTGCAGACACAAAAGTCATGTGAGAACTTGAGGTCATTTCTGTCCAACAAAGGATACTTGAATGCCCAGGTAGAGACTATGATGATTCCTAAGGGAAACAGAAAAGTCGATATGCTCTATGTACTACATCCGAAAGAACCATATTACCTGAACCACATGAGCTATGAGATTCATGATCCGAACATTGAACAGTTTCTTTTGCCGCATCTCCAGCCGCTTGGCAGCCAACAATTCAATGTAGAGAAACTGGACCAGGAACGTAAGCGCATCACCCAGTTGCTGACCAACAATGGCTATTATCACTTCAATAAAACCGACATCACTTTTCGTGCCGACTCGATGGTGGGTAACCGACAGGTTGATGTAACAATGGTTTTGCACCGCTATCATCCGACCAATGAGATAGATACGCTACATCAACAGTATCGCATACGTAACCTGCAGTTTCTGAGTGGTAACGAGGACGGACAGATACCATTGCGTAAAAATGTGCTCAAGGGCAACACCTTTATCATACCTGACAGCCTGTATTCTGCCGCTGACCTACAAAACACATATAACCATTTTGGACGATTAGGTGCTGTACGGTACACGAATATCAATTTCACGGAAATACCTGACAGCAACCAGTTGGATTGCCAGATACAATTGAGTACCAACAAACCCAGCACCATCAGTTTCCAGCCAGAAGGCACAAACACAGCAGGTGACCTGGGTGCTGCCGCTACACTGTCGTATCAAAACCGTAATCTGTTTCACGGCAGCGAGGTGTTGAGTTTGGAACTACGCAGCGCGTTTGAGGCCATACGTGGCCTGGAAGGATATTCCAATCAGGACTTTGAAGAGTACAGTGCACAAGCCCGACTCGCATTTCCACAGTTCATAGCACCGTTCTTGAGTCAAGACTTCCGTCGGCGTATCAATGCAACAAGTGAGGTTTCATTACTCTACGACCTGCAGAATCGTCCAGAGTTTCATAGAAGAGTACTGTCAGTAGCCTGGCGTTACAAGTGGAATGATACCAACCATCATGATCGTTACCAGCTGGATCTGGTCGATCTTAACTATGTCTTCATGCCCTGGATCAGCGAGACGTTCAAGAAAGACTATCTGGACGACACAACCAACCGTAATGCTATCCTTCGTTACAACTACGAAGACCTCTTCATCATGAAGACCGGCTTTGGCTATACATATAATAATGGACTCTATGCCATTAAAGCAAACATTGAGACTGCAGGAAATGTCCTGTCCCTATTTTCGCAGCTGACAGGCGCGAAAAAGAATGAAGACACAAACCAATATCGCTTATTTAACATAGCCTACGCACAATACATCAAAGGAGACTTAGACTATACGCGCTATCTGCTGTTTGACAATGATAACACGCTGGCTTTCCACTTTGGACTGGGTATCGCCTATCCTTACGGCAACAGCAGCATATTACCTTTCGAAAAACGCTATTTCTCTGGTGGAGCGAACAGTGTGCGAGGATGGAGCGTTCGTTCACTTGGTCCAGGGAAATATGCCCGACATGATGGAAATATTGACTTTATCAATCAGACAGGCGATATGAAGCTGGATCTGAATATGGAGTATCGTGCTCACCTGTTCTGGAAGCTGGGCGGTGCACTATTTGTGGATGCCGGTAACATCTGGACATTACGCGACTATCAGGACCAGCCAGGAGGACAGTTCAAGATACAGAACCTTTTCAGTGAGCTGGCCGTCAGCTATGGCGTTGGCCTGCGCTTCAATTTCGACTACTTTGTCCTACGTTTCGATCTGGGTATGAAAGCGGTCAATCCAGCCTATGGGGAGAATGACGGGGAACACTTTCCCATCATACATCCACGACTGAGCCGCGACTATGCTTTTCACTTTGCGGTCGGAATGCCATTTTAACAACAAAAAAGATATAGTTTAGCTATGAAGTTCATTTGCTTCGGAAGCGGAAGTAGTGGCAACTGCTACTATCTGTTTACAGATACGGAAGGATTGTTCATCGATGCAGGCATCGGTGTACGGACACTCAAGAAGTTTTTCCGCAACTATGGACTCAATATGTCCTCCGCCAGATACATCCTGTTGACACACGACCATGCCGATCACGTCAAGTCTGTCGGTAGTTTGAGCCACGATTATGCACTGCCAGTCTATAGCACGGCAGAAGTCCATCAGGGCATCGTACAGAACTATTGTGTCAATAAGAAAATTGAGCCGTCGTTGGTCAGATATCTTGAGAAAGGTTCAACCATAGAGATTGGACCATTCCGCGTCACGACATTCGCCATACCGCACGACAGTCGCGACTGTGTGGGCTATTCCATCAATTGCGACGGTGTCAACTTCTGCATTATCACAGATGTCGGTTCAATAACCGACGAGATTAAACCCTTCATCCGCAACGCCAACTATCTGGTCATAGAAGCTAACCACGACGAGGAAATGCTACAAAGCGGGCCCTACCCCGAACACTTGAAACGGCGCATACTGAGCGACAATGGTCATCTGAGCAACAAAAATTGTGCAATGGCATTGGTCGAGAATGCCACCGCCAATTTGAGACATGTCTGGTTATGCCACCTAAGTGAAGAAAACAATCACCCAGAACTTGCACGTAAGACGATAGATAACGTGCTGCGTTCATACGGCATTGTACCTGGCAAGGACTTTATTATTAATGTGCTAAAACGGAAAACACCCAGTGAGGTAGTAGAACTATAAGGTCGTTAATGATAAAAAAAAACATAACAGTAGCAAATTCTTTACTTTTCACTTTCCACTTTTCACTTTTTTTGTTACCTTTGTAGCCAGAAAGCAGTGTCTCGGCTTGCCGCTGGCTGTAAAGCGAGAGGAAAGTCCGGGCAGCATAGGGTATTCCACTTCTGAAAATGGAAGCTGTCGGTGACGGCAGGATAAGGCAGAAGAGAATGACCGCCCCCTTGTTAGTTGACAATGAATAATTGAAAATTGACATTGGTGGTAAGGGTGAGAAGGTGGTGTAAGAGACCACCAGCCGTTAGGTGACTGGCGGGCTGTGCCATCTGGAAGCTGCAAGTTCATGTAAACCGTCGGCTGAGGGTAACCCGCCCGAACATTGTTCCGACGGAGGGTAGAACGCTAAGCCGCAAGGCTAGACCTTGACGGGTGACCGTCAGGATAGATAAATGGCAGGCACCGCATCATGCGGAGACAGAACCCGGCTTATAGAGGCAGTGCTTTCTCTTTGAAATACATTTCGACATTCATGATAAAGGATAAGATACGTCAGCTAATACGGTTCTTTCAGGTAGGTATTTGGGAGATCAAGACTGAAGGTGAGTTTCGCCCCAAGCTTCTATTTTTGGGGATACTCAAGAAACTCATTTTGGCGGTACGTTTCTTTACGACTAAGCGTGTAATGAGTCAGGCATCGGCACTGACGTATAGTACTCTGCTGGCCATTGTTCCGATTTTGGCTGTTGTCTTTGCTATTGCCCGTGGATTTGGCTACAACAAATACATTGAAGAATGGTTCCGCGATGCTTTTAGTTCACAACCTCAGGCTGCCGAAGTAATTATTGGCTTTGTCAATAGTTACCTGATACATACTAAGAGTGGCGTGTTCCTCGGTATCGGTCTGTTGCTGATGCTTTATACGGTGTTGATGCTGGTGAGTGGTGTCGAACGGACGTTTAATGAGATATGGCAGGTAAAGAAGCAACGTAGCTTGTTCCGTACCTTTACCGACTATATGGCCATGCTCTTCTTGTTTCCCATCCTTATTGTATTAGCATCTGGTATCAGCATTTACATGGCAACATTGGCAGACGGAATGGAGAAGTCGATGCTGATGGGATCTGCCATGAATTTCTTTGTTCAGCTCTTTCCTTATCTGCTGATGTCACTGCTATTCATTGCACTTTATGTGTTCATGCCTAACACCCATGTCCGACTGCGTGCATGCATCGTTCCAGGCATTTTGGCGGGTGTTGCCATGCAACTATTGCAGATGCTCTATATCCATTCTCAAATTTGGATGTCGAGTTACAATGCCATTTATGGATCGTTCGCCGCCCTGCCGCTCTTCATGCTGTGGATACAGATATCATGGACTATATGCTTGTTTGGAGCAGAGCTATGCTATACGAATCAGAATCTAGACTATTATGACTATGACGCACGCACCAGCGACATCAGTCACCGCTATCGTCTGTTGCTTTGTGCACTACTGTTGAGTCATGTCTGCAAGCGGCTCGATCAGGGTCTAAAACCCTATACGGCCTATGAGCTGCGCGATGTCACCAACGTGCCTATCCGTATTGTCAACGACCTGCTCTATACGATGACAGATGCAGGGCTGTTGGCAGAACTTTCTGCTGACGAGAAGGGAGAAATGTCACGATTCATGCCGGCACTCAATATTGAGTCTCTGTCCATGGGAGTCATGATTGACCGTTTGGAGTCGAAGGGTAAGTGGAAGATTGACATGCCGCTTGACCAGCACTACAGCGATCAGTGGAAACACGTTATTAAAATCCGTATGGACTATCTGCACGCTTCACGAGAAGTTTTACTTAAGAACCTTTAAATACTAACTAAAAACAGAAGAGATTATGAACAAAACACCAACACCCCATATTGGGGCGCAGTTCGGCGAAATTGCCGAGACTGTCATCATGGCAGGCGATCCGCTACGTGCCAAGTTCATGGCAGAGAATTTCCTGGAAAATCCCGTACAGTTTAATAATGTACGCGGTATGTTGGGCTTCACAGGCACCCATCATGGCAAACGCGTGAGCGTAATGGGACACGGAATGGGAATGGCCTCTATCGGTATCTACACCTACGAGCTCTTCAACTTCTACGACGTGAAAACCATCATTCGCGTAGGCTCTGCCGGTTCTATCAAGGAAGACCTTCATGTGGGTGACCTCGTGATAGCCTTGGGAGCCTGCACCAATTCCAGCTATGCCATGCAGTACGAAATGGCAGGAACCTTTGCACCTATTGCCAACTTCGACCTGGCTCGCGGTGCAGCCGATACCTGCGATCGACTGGGTTACCGTTACCAAGTGGGCAATGTTCTCTCGTCTGACACATTCTACACCGAGAACCCCCACAACGACAAGTGGATGAACATGGGCGTGCTGGCCATCGAAATGGAGGCTGCAGCACTTTACATGAATGCGGCACGTGCAGGTAAACGCGCACTGACCATTCTCACCGTTTCCGACCATATCCTGACAGGCGAGGTGACCACTGCCGAAGAGCGCCAGACCACCTTCACCCACATGATGGACGTCGCTTTCTCACTATTGTAAAGAGATTCTTTATTGATTGTTTAACAAATAAAAAAACAAGTAAACATGATTTATTCAACTGAAGTAAAAAACATGTGTAGCGTTTGTAAAGGCGCCTACCATGGGCCTGCTCCCATTCCCGAAGAGGGCAAGTGGATTCAGGCAAAAGAGATTAAGGACATTTCCGGTTATACCCATGGCATTGGCTGGTGTGCACCTCAGCAGGGTGCCTGCAAGCTGAGCCTGAACGTCAAGGACGGAATCATCCAGGAGGCCCTCGTCGAGACCATCGGTTGTACAGGTATGACTCACTCAGCTGCTATGGCTTCTGAAATCCTGCCCGGTAAGACCATTCTCGAGGCTCTGAACACCGACCTGGTTTGTGATGCTATCAACACCGCTATGCGTGAGCTCTTCTTGCAGATTGTCTATGGACGTACCCAGAGTGCTTTCTCTGAAGGTGGTCTGCCTATTGGTGCTGGTCTGGAGGATCTCGGTAAGGGTCTTCGCTCACAGACTGGTACGCTCTATGGTACTGTTGCTAAGGGTACCCGTTATCTGGAACTCACCGAAGGTTACATCACCAAGCAGTTCCTCGACGAGAACAACGAGGTTTGCGGTTACGAGTATGTACACCTTGGCAAGATGATGGAGGCTATCAAGAACGGTATGGACGCCAATGAGGCTATGAAAAAGTTCACCGGTTCCTATGGTCGCACGACTGAGGAGCAGGGTGCAGTAAAGGCTATTGACCCACGTAAAGAATAAGGAGGATACGACAATGATTAGAAAAGTACA
>CAJOQT010000113.1 GCA_905236875.1 uncultured Prevotella sp.
ACTACACTCTCGACGGTCGTGTGATGCAGGGTGCTCCGACCCAGAAGGGCGTGTATATCATCAATGGCAAGAAGGTCGTGATTAAGTGAGAGAAGAACCGAGCTTGCTCGAGTTCTTCCGAACGGGAACGAGCTCGAGCTTTAGCTCAAGGTCGTGATTAAGTGAGCTGAAGGCTCAAGGTGATTGTGAAATAAAAGTCTCCTCCCTACCTTCCCCTCAAGGGGGAAGAGTATGGTCCCCTCTCCGAAAGGTGAGGGGGCCTTTTTTTGACGAGGCACCGGGTCAGGGGCAAAAAAAAACAAGCCTGTCATCACGACAGACTTGAATCTTTTTCTAACTAACTTATTATCAACTATTCATTACTCATTCTGAATTCTGATGCAAAGGTAAGAAGAATGTACCATTATACAACCGCTTTTTTCTAAAAAAAAAACGTAAACGTTTGCAAGTTTGCGTTTTTTTTATTACCTTTGACCCCATATTTCAACCCTTAATCCAAGAAAATGGCTACCAATAATAACAAGAAACCAGCTCCCAGACACAGAACATCGCTAAAAGACCTGGCACGTGAATTGGGTGTCAGCATAGCGACCGTAAGCCGCGCCCTGCGTTCGTCTCCTGAAATAGGAAAGGAGATGCAGCAGCGGGTCAAGGAGCTTGCCAAGCTCAAGAACTACCGCCCCAATCCCTTTGCCCAGAGCCTGCGACGCGAAGCCCCGAAGATTATCGGTGTCGTCGTGCCCCGTCTGGAGACGCACTACTATGCTGCCGTGCTCTCGGGCATCGAGGCAGAAGCCCTGAAGTCTGGCTATAGCGTAATCAGTGCCAACAGCCATGAGGATTTCGAGACGGAAACCCGTGCCATCGACAACTTCGTCAGCATGCACGTGGAGGGCGTCATAGCCTGTCTTGCACAGACCACTACCGACTACTCCCACTTCGAGGAGCTGGCAGATATGGGCATACCGCTCGTCTTCTTCGGAAGGACCTGCCTGCCCGAGAAGTTCTCTTCTGTCAAGGCCAACGGTGACGAGGCTGCGCAGCAGGCCACACAACACCTGATCGATACCGGTAGCCGGCGCATAGCATTCGTAGGAGGTCCCAACCACCTCGACATGGTACGTCGCCGCAAACACGGCTACCTGGAGGCACTGCGCGAAAACCGTATGCCCATCCTGCGCGAGATGGTGGTATGCGGAAAGATAGACTACCTGTGGGCACTGGAGTCAACGATGCAGCTTCTGCAGCGTGAAGACCGCCCTGACGCCATCCTCGCCTTCAACGACATCATCACGTTTGCAGCCTTCACCGCCATCAAGCAGCTGGGACTGCGCATACCAGAGGATGTCGCACTCATCGGATTTACTGACGACGTGCATGCAGCATACGTCACGCCCCAGATGTCTGCCATACAGGATCAGAGCCACCTCATGGGCGAACGGGCCTGTAAGATGCTGATGAAGAACATCGGCGGAGACCAGACCATCTACCACGAGATTGTGCCGCAGGAAATCGTGATCCGTCAGACATCGGCAAAGAAATAATACCTTTGGCCACCATCCCCAAAGGATAAGGTGGTGTTTTCTTGACAAAGTTTGACACTATTGTAATAGAGAGCAAAAAAACTTGGCGTTTTTTGGCCTGCGATCTGAGTCGCAGGCATTCTTTTTGCTTTCTTTTTGTTCCGCTGCGTTCGACAAAACTCATTTTTTTTTGGTATTCTTCTTACTTATTTGTAACTTTGCAGCAGAAACAGATAAAGAACGGATGTGTCATGGAAACAAAAATACTTTGTGAGATAACTCCATTGGGAGAGCACGATTTTATGTATGTGGCCGACCGCCATAAACAAGTGATGGATAATCCTTACAAGTGTATCTATCAGATGATGATGCGAGCCAAGCATGGATTGTCTTTCCCCCGACAGGCCATAATGAAGGTATATCAGCGTTTGGCGAATCTGATTTCTATAGAAGATAAGTTTCTTATGTCTCAGGAATTATTCCTTATTTTCTACGAGTTGTCGAAGTTTGACGATACGCGTGAGTTGGCTACCTCGTCCTTCTCCAAGGTGAATGTCAGTAGTGAATCGCGTCGTGTGCTGAAAGTAAAGAACTATATCTGTACACATGTTAACGACGATTTGAGACTGGAGAAGTTGGCTGACCTGATAGGCATGACTCCCACATCCTTCAGCCGTTTTTTCAGACAACGAACAGGCAAGAACCTTAGTGAGTACATTATTGATATCCGTTTGGGCTGTGCAGCCCGCCTGTTGGTAGATACAACCGACTCCATCTCTGAGATATGCTATAGTTGCGGATTCAATACGCTGAGCAATTTCAACCGTCTGTTCCGCAAACGTAAAGGCTGCACCCCTACGGAGTTCCGTGAGAAATACCATAAGACGAAAATAGTGGTATAAGTAAAACATTATAATACAATGACAGCATTTGAACAAAAGAAAAAGACCTTGCGTCAACAGTATGAAGAGCTATTAGCGCGCAAGAACGAACCCGTGACAAGTACCAACGGCAGTTTTGGTACTTTCAGTTTTTCAAAGAATGGTATCTACGAAAAGTACCGTTACCCTGTACTGACGGCCGAGCATATACCGTTGGAGTGGAAGTATGATTTTTCGGAACAGGACAACCCTTTCCTGATGCAGCGCATTATGATGAATGCGGTGCTGAATGCCGGAGCTATCAAACAGGATGGTCGCTACCTGTTAGTTTGTCGTGTGGAAGGTGCCGACCGCAAAAGTTTCTTTGCCGTGGCCGAGTCGCCCAATGGTGTTGACAATTTCCGTTTCTGGGAGGAACCCGTGACTATGCCTGAGGCCCCCTCCGACTCCCCCGAAGGAGGAGAGAATCCTGCAACAAACATCTACGATATGCGCGTAACCCGCCACGAGGATGGCTGGATATATGGCGTATTTTGCGCTGAGCGTCATGACGATTCTCAACCTGGTAACCTTTCTGCCGCCACCGCCACTGCTGCCATCGCCCGCACGAAGGATATGAAGACTTGGGAACGGCTTCCCGACCTGAAAGCGAAGAGTCAGCAGCGTAACGTCGTGCTTCATCCGGAATTTGTGGATGGTAAGTACGCCTTTTACACCCGTCCGCAGGACGGCTTCATCGATACAGGTTCTGGTGGTGGCATAGGTTGGGCACTTGTGGATGACATTACCCATGCCGAAGTAAAGGAAGAGAAAATCATCTATGCCCGTCACTATCACACAATTACTGAGGTGAAGAATGGTGAAGGGCCTCATCCGCTGAAAACATCGGAGGGTTGGCTGCATCTGGCTCATGGTGTCCGTATGACTGCCGACGGGCTGCGCTACGTGTTATATATGTATATGACTGCCCTTGACAATCCCACCCGGGTTATCGCTCGCCCCGGCGGTTATTTCCTTGTTCCGGAATGTGACGAGTACGTAGGCGACGTAATGAATGTGGCGTTTTCAAACGGATGGATTATGGATGACGATGGACGCGTGCTAATATACTATGCTTCTGCCGACACCCGCCTGCATGTTGCTGTCTCGACTGTTGACCGTCTCATTGACTACTGTATGAACACACCCGAAGATGGGCTGGCAACGAGTGCCAGTGTTGAAACGATAAAGAAACTCATAGAAAAGAACAGACAAACAAACCGGTTGTAAAGAGAATGAATGTTCTTTACATCTTTGGAAATGCCACCTTCTTGACGGCCAGTACGCTGCACCGACCCAATGCATGGAGTTTGGAGCCTCCAAACGGATAGAATTGAGGCTCAATTCAAATCGAATTGAGCCTCCAAACTTTCTGAATTCCTGAGGGAATCAATAATACTCGATGGTACGAGTGGAGACCATCTCCTGACCCATGGCACTTGACTTGCGGCTGATCCAGTTGCCGTGGTCGTCGTACTTGATGTCGGTGTAGGGCACGTCGATCTTCTGTCCGCCCATGTTCATGGTCTCGGAGGTGACGTTGCCGTCGGCATCGAAGTTGTGGGTGGTGACGACTTCCTGTCCCATCATCTGCATGGACTGTCCCTTGAGTATGCCGTTCTCCCAGATATACTTGATTTGAGAGCTTTGTCCCTGGAAGGAGATCTTGGCTGACTGCAGGTAGCCATTGGCATCATAGACGGGGTCGGTAACTTCTCCAGAGGGCACCATCTTGCCGTCCTCAGTGAAGTTGGTGGTGCGTGACATGCCCATCATGGTGACTGTGATGCTCTTGACAGGGCCCTTGGCTTCGTGGGCCTCTACGTCGTGAAACTTGCTTTGCGCCTGCATGGCAAACGGTATGGCCAGCAGTGCAATCATCATAATTACTTTCTTCATTTCTTATCAGGTTTGGTTTTGTAATGAATAAATAAGATTAATTGACGCTGCAAATTTACGACAATAAATGTAACTCTCCAACTTTCTCGCAGTTTTTTTTTGCGTGTTTCAGAATAATTTGCTAACTTTGCATGCAAAACTGAAAAAAGACAATGAATCTGAATGTAAGACATATCAATTTCCGACACGCTACGGCCGATGTCTCGACCTACGAGAACGGGACCGACGTGAAGGAGTACCACGCTATTATCAAGGTCAGCAGTGTGCTGCTCAGTTTCCCTGAGCAGTTGGATGCCGTGACCGAAGCCTATCGCGAACTGCTCGACGAGCTGCCCCAGGCACATGCGGTGTTTAAGCGTTACTTTCTGAGTGACGCAGCCAATCAGGCAGACGATGTGGCAGCCGCTGACGTTACCGACTGTGCCAAGAGCATCATCCAGCAGCCGCCCCTTGACGGAACGAAGATTGCGCTCTGGGTGTATATGCAGAGTCATGTGAAGACGGGTCTGACCAAGGGCGGCCTCTATGAGGTGAGTCACGGCAGCTATCGTCACTTCTGGAACGGCAGTGCATGTAATCTGGCTGCCAATTCGGAGTACCAGACGCGTCTGCTCTTCAACGAGTATATCATGCAGCTGATGGAAGAGGGGTGTACGCTCAAGGACAATGTGGTGCGTACGTGGCTCTTCGTCAACGACATCGACCTGAACTACGGCGGTGTGGTACGTGCCCGCAACCAGGTGTTCTTCACCCAGGGCCTGAAGTACGACACGCACTTCGTCGCCTCTACGGGCATTGCCGGTCGGCAGCAGGATCCTAACGTGCTCTGTCAGATGGACAATTATGCCATAGCAGGCATCAGGAGCGAACAGGTACACTACCTCTATGCACCCACGCATCTTAACCGCACCAGCGACTACGGCGTGAGCTTCGAGCGCGGCACGTACATCGACTATGGCGACCGCCGTCATGTGTTTATCTCAGGTACGGCAAGCATCAACAACAAAGGACAGGTGATGTACGAGAAGGATGTAGTCAGGCAGACGAAGCGTATGTGGGAGAATGTCGAGACGCTGCTGGCCGAGGCAGCATGTACGTTTGACGACGTGCCGCTGTTCATCGTCTATCTGCGCGACATATCCGACTATGCTGTGGTGAACGGACTCTTTCAGGAGCGTTTCCCTTACACGCCCTTTATCATCGTTCATGCTCCAGTATGTCGTACAGGATGGCTTGTCGAGATGGAGTGCATGGCGGTGAAGGAAATCAGGTCAGAATTCGCGGAATTCTGATAAAGAATGAAAGAGCGTAGGAGTTCAGGCGTGAATGTAAAACAATACTAATGACCTAAAATATTAACAATGACTAAACAACGTTTCTTCAGTATATTGCTTGTCTTCGTTGCCCTTGTGGTGACGACGACGGCGGGCGTGATTCCCGATATGAAGTTCCGTCGTTTGGATACGCGTGACGGATTGAGCAATTCACAGGCATTGTGTATCTATCGCGACTCTCACGGTTTTGTGTGGATGGGAACGGCTTACGGCCTGAACCGCTACGACGGCTACCGTTTCAAGACCTTCTTCTCGTATGTGAAGGACACCACAACCATGCGCGGCAACTATGTCGATGAGATCTACGAGGCCTTCGACGGCAAGCTCTGGTTGAAGCAGGGCATGAACTATACCGTGTTCGACCCGGTGACGGAGCGTTTCGACCAGCACCCGGAGTACTGGTTGCACGAACAGGGGGTCGAGGGAGGCATTGAGCGACTCTTCCTGGCAGCCAACAAGGACTTGTGGGTAAAGACCTTCGATACCGGTTTCTGGCACCTGAATCCCGTCACGAAGAAGGTGAAGCACTACAGCTTCGGCTACGGGCCGCAGGAGTTCAACAACGACTTCGGATTGTCGGGCTTTGCAGAATTTGACGGCAAGACATACATCAGTTCCTATAATGGAGAGATCTTTTGTTTCGACCCTAACAAGGACCAGATACTCTGGAAGGACAACTACCTGCGCAGCAAGGGCTTGGTGAACGGTCAGGACTGTAAGCTCCGCATGGATGCTGCCGGCCGTCTGTGGGTCATCACCATGGGACATGTCCATGTCAGAACCGGTGGTAAGGACGGCCATTGGTATCACTCGGCAGAGGAGGCCCTTCACTCGTGGGGCTTCAGTGATGTGCCGGAGATGGCCGCCTGGGACATGAACGTCGATACGAAAGGCAGGACATGGGTGGCTACCGACCACGGTGGACTTTTTGTGTTCGACATGAAGGCCCATGAATACCGCCAGTTCCTCAACGACAAGTTTGACGAGAACTCCATCAGCGACAACACGCTCCGTAACATCTACCGTGACAAGGACGGAAGGATGTGGATTGGTTCCTATATGAACGGCGTCAACCTCTATACCGAGAACCTCTCGAACTTTATGAATGTCGATCTGGGCAACATCAATACCGTCTGTGCCGACCGTGCAGGCTTCTATTGGCTGGGAACCAACGATGCCGGTATCTTGCGTTACGATCCGAAGACGCAGGAGAAGGTGGTGTATGACAAAGCCAACTCAGGTCTGGGCTCCAACATCATGGTCAGCTCACTGGCGGCACGTGACGGATCGGTATGGTTCGGCACCTACGAGGGAGGTCTTATCCACATCAAGGATGGACATGTCAGCAACCTCCGTGCTACGGGCGACTCCACAGGACTGGCCAGCAACAACATTTGGACGATTTATGAGGACAACAACGGATACATCTGGATTGGAACTCTCGGAGGTGGCGTGCAGCGGCTCGACCCCAAGACGGGACGCATGCGTACCATTAACATGAAGAACTCGCCCATACCCTCCGACTATATCTCTACCATCACACCGACCAAGAAAGGATGGCTGATGGTGGCCCACTCCTATTACTACTCGATAATCGACCCCCTGCGCTTCAAGGTGTATAACCGTAACATTACCAATAATAGGGACGGCATAGGCATCACCGAGACCTCCATCTGTGGTATGGAAGACAGTCGCGGACTGGTATGGCAAGGATCTACGTCGGGTGCTACGGTGTGGGATCCTGCTGGCGATCATGTCTATCTGCTCGACATGAAGTCGGGACTCATGGGCTCAACGGTTAACGGCTTTGTCAAGGACAACCGTCATACCATCTGGTTGGAGACCGACCACGGACTCAGCAACATCATCCCCCAAAAGCAGGAGGACGGTACATGGACCTTCGTCGTGCGCAGCTTCAATAACCGTGACGGATTGCAGAACGCTACCTATAACCAGCGCTCTATCTGTTACACGCCCGACGGTCTGGTACTGGTGGGCGGACAGGGTGGTCTCGACATCATTAACCCCCAGCAGTTGGGTGCCGGACGTGTCAAGGAGACGCCTTTGTTCAGCGGGCTCAAGGTGTTTGACCGCGAGGTGGAACCCTCACGCGAATTCGACGGACGTGTTATCCTGTCCGAAGCCCTCGACTGTTGCCGTGAGTTGAACCTGAGGTATAATGAGAACAACTTCACCATCCAGCTCTCCAGCAGTAGCGGCGAGATACACAATCGCTCACGCTTCGCCTATAAGCTGTTGGGATTCAATGAGGAATGGGTCAGGACCGAGGAGGTCAATCCCAATATTACCTACATGAGTCTGCCCTCTGGTTCCTATACCCTGTGTGTCCGCATGCTCAACGATGACGGCACCATCGGCGACATTGAGAGCCGTCTCGATATCCGTATTTCACCGCCTTTCTATCGCTCATGGTGGGCATACCTCTTATATCTGGCTCTTATCGGAGCTGCTCTCTGGTGGTTGCGTAAGCACTTTATCTACCGTAAGAACAAGCAGCAGGTATTCGACGACTTCCGCCGTGAGACAGAGAAGGAGCAGTGGATGAACGAGATGCGCCGTCAATTCGCAATGCAAAACGAACAAGAGACAACGGACAACGGACCGCAGAACTTTGTGAAGCCTGTGACGCGTGAGGATATCCAGTTGGAGAAGACCACGAAGAATATCGTTGATTTCGTGCGTAACCTTACGGAACATTTTGTCCCGCAACGGACAACGGACAACGGACAGCGGACAAAACGTGTCAATGTCTCCTTCAACGCTACCACAGAGTTTGTGCTTGCGTCGTTTGACCCGGCACAGCTGGGAGAGGCATTGAACCTGCTCATGAACAACTCCGTGCGTTTCTGTCCCATAGATTGTAACCTGCAGGTCAGCCTGTTCGCACCCTCCGAAGAGACCGTGAAGATTCTTGTGGCCGACAATGGCGTTGGAATTGTGGATGAATACAAGGAACACATATTCGAACACGTCATGGTTGAAGGCGAGGAACTGGGACTTGACCGCGTCAAGGCCATCGTCGAGGCACATGACGGCGGCATCACTGTCGAGAATAATCCTGGCGGCGGAACGGTGTTTGTTATCTCACTGCCTACCGGTGAGCTCATCTATGAAGCCGAACTGATGGACTAAGCATGGTGTGTCGGACGGTTTCCCCGTCCGACCTTCCCCCAAACCAGTAACAAAACTTACAAACTACCCAATATGAGAAAGTCTTTATTATTTCATTTTTTCATTCTTTCATTCTTTAGTTTCTCCTCCAGTGTCTCTGCTGCCGACTATACCGTTGAGGATAACTTCGTCACCATCCGGATGAAGTCGCCGACGGCCGACGGTGCAAGAATCATGCGACTGCAGGTGGTCAACGACAACATCATTCGTGTGCAGGCCACGTCGAAGGACGTGCTGCCCGCCAAGCCGCAGAGTCTTATCATCGTGCCGCAGACTGCCAGACCGAAATTCGATGTCAGCGAGGACGATGCCGCCGTAACCATACAGGCACACAACGTCAAGGCAGTGGTCGATAAGGCTACGGGAGCCGTTACGTTCTACGATGCCGACGGCAAGCTGCTCCTGAAGGAAGCTGCGAATGGCAAGCGCTTCACCGACTTCACCGTTCCTGAACGGGAATACGGACTGAAGGGCGGACCGGCCATCACCGAGGAGATGAAGCACGGCCTGCAGTGGCAAATGCTCTTCGACAGTCCTGCCGATGAGGCCTTCTACGGACTGGGACAGCATCAGTCGGAAGAATTTAACATGAAAGGCAAGAATGAAGACTTGTTCCAGTATAACACCAAGGTTTCCATACCCTTTGTGCTCTCCAACAAGAACTACGGACTGCTATGGGACTCGTACAGCTACTGTCGCTTTGGCAAGCCCGATGAGTATCTCCAGCTGAACCGTGCCTTCAAGCTCTACGACAGGCAGGGACGCGAGGGGCATCTGACGGGTACCTATATCGACAAAGACGGTCGAAAGATGGTGCGCGACGAGGATAGCATCTATTACGAATACGCCTATCCTGCCACCTCCGAAATAGCACGTGCCACCGACAATGGCGGTATCAAGAACCTGCCGCAGGGTTTCAGCCTCCAGGGTGCCAATGTTACTTACGAAGGCTTCATTGAGCCGGAGTGCTGTGGCCGTTGTGCAGGCAAGAAACAGCTTTACCAGTTCATCCTCTACTATGCTGGTTATATTAAGGTATATATCGACGGCAGGGAGGTAGTACCTGAGCGTTGGCGCACAGCCTGGAACCCCAATGCCTATAAGTTTTCTATAGAACTGACAAAAGGCCAGAAGGCACAGTTGCGAATCGAGTGGCAGCCGGACGGTGGTGAGTCGTACTGCGGACTGCGTGTGGCACAGCCGCGTAGCGAAGAGGAGCGTGGACAGCTCTCCATCTGGAGCGAGATGGCACGCGACATGGACTATTACTTCATTGCCGGACAGAACCTCGACGAGGTCATCTCCGGCTATCGCACCCTCACAGGTAAGGCATCGCTCTATCCCAAGTGGGTGCTTGGCTTCTGGCAGAGCCGCGAGCGTTACCAGTCCAGCGCAGAAATCGAGAACACGCTGGCAGAGTTCCGTAGCCGTCATATCCCTATCGACAACATCGTGCAGGACTGGAACTACTGGAAGCTCGACTCATGGGGAAGCCATCAGTTTGAAGCCTCACGCTATCCCAATCCGCAGGCAATGATCGACAGCGTGCATGCCATGCACGGCCGATTCATGATTTCCGTCTGGCCGAAGTTCTACGACAGTGTCGATAACTACAAGGCACTCGACGCCAATGGCTGGATGTACCGGCAGGCCATTCAGGACGATATCCACGACTGGCTCGGCTTCCGCGGTTCCTTCTACGATGCCTACGATGCAGGGGCACGCAAGCTGTTCTGGCAGCAGATGGACGAGAACCTCTATACTGGCCTCTCCGGAAAAATAGTAAATAGTAAATCGTTAAATAGTAATTATATTGATGCCTGGTGGATGGATGCATCGGAACCCAATGTACGTGACTGCACGCCCATGTGGTATCGTAAGGCACTTTGCGGACCGACTGCCCTCGGCACCGCCACCGAATACTTCAACGCCTATTCACTTGTAAATGCCGATGCCATCTACAACGGCCAGCGTGACACGTGGAAACGAATAGTAAATGGAAAATCCGTAAATCGTAATTTATCCGAGCCACGTGTGTTCCTGCTTACGCGTAGCGGCTTTGCAGGGGAGCAGCGCTTCTCTACAGCCACGTGGAGTGGCGACATCGGCACCCGTTGGGAGGACATGCGTGCACAGATGACGGCAGGACTCAATTACTCCCTCTCGGGCATACCCTTCTGGGGCATGGACCAGGGCGGCTTCTGCGTGGAGAACCGCTATGTGGCTGCACAGCACATCTTCGACCATACCGGTCAGGAGAACGAAGACCTCAAGGAGTGGCGCGAGCTGCAGACACGATGGAACCAGTTCGGTGCCTTCATACCTCTGTTCCGCAGTCACGGACAGTGGCCGTTGCGTGAGATATGGAACATCGCACCCGACAACCATCCCGCCTATCAGTCGTTTGTCTATTACGACAGGCTGCGTTATCATCTCATGCCCTACCTCTACTCACTCGCAGGATGGGCACACTTCCGCGACTATACCCTGATGCGCGCACTCGTCATGGACTTCAACGGCGACCCCAACGTGCTCGATATTGGCAACCAGTGGATGCTCGGTCCGGCACTGATGGCTTGTCCCGTAGGCTACTACAAGGCCCGTAACCGTGCCGTCTATTTCCCCATGCAGTGCGGATGGTATAACCTCTACACGGGCGAGAAGATCATTGAAGCCGAAGAAATCGTAAATAGTAAACCGTCAAATCGTAAATTAATCGTCGATGCCCCCTACGAGCAGATTCCTGTCTTCGTCCGTGAGGGAGCCATCATCCCTTTCGGTCCGGAAATGGAGTGGAGCGACGAGAAGCCTGCAGAGCTCATCAACCTCTACGTCTATGCAGGACAGAATGGTGAGTTCCAGCTCTACGAGGACGAGGGAACGAACTACAACTACGAAAAGGGAAAGTATGCCACTATCGACATCGCCTACAATGATGCCACGCGTACCATTACCTTCTCGAAGCGTCAGGGTTCCTTCCCCGGCATGCTGAAGCAGCGCCGGTTCAACATCGTGCTCGTCACAAATGATAATCCGCGACCGCTCAACCTTGACAACCCTGAAGGCCGTCTCGTCGAGTACAACGGCAAACCCCTCAGCGTAAAGCTGTAGCTTTCGGGGAAAAGAAACTATTGAATGACATATTGTCCCGATCTGTAAGATGAAACGAATACTATCCCTGATACTGGCGGCCCTGGTCACGACGACGGTGGCACTGGCCGACGACTATAAGAACTCCAGAGAATATCTGGCACTGAGAGACTCCATGCACCATGCGTTCAACGATGGTGACTCGGCACGCTTCTTCGTGGCACTGGCCAACCTCGAGGGCTATCTGCTGAAGCAGAACGACCTGCATGCATACTATACCCAGCGCTGTAACGAGATTGTCTTCCAGCTCAACCGCGGACGCGTGTTCGAAGCATACAAGCTAGCAACGGAGCTGTCGAAGGAACTTACCAATAAGAAGCTGGACAAGGAGATGTACATGGCGGTGAACATGATGGGACACATCTACCGCTATTGCGGAAACAAACAGAGTGCCAAGCGCTGTTTCTGGGAAGTCATCAGACGCATGGAACAGGAGGGATATACCGAGAGTCAGCCGCCTATCTACATGAATCTGGTCAATATCATCATGGACGAGAACCCCGATGAGGCGCTGCGCCTCATTGACCAGGCGCTCTCTATTGCCAGGGAGGCTTCGCCCGAAAGGGTCTTCGACATTGAGACACGACGCACGCTGGCCTACTACATGATGGGCGATACACAGCGCTTCCTCGACGGATACAAGGCCTATAGGGACAGTGTGGCGGTGGGACAGTCGTCAGTCCATGGACGGAAGCTGGAAATATACTATCTGGCACATCTCGGACGCATCGACGAGGCTGTCGCACTGGCAAAGGAAAGTTCCGACGACCCTTACGAGACTCAGGCAGAGCTCTTTGCCAACGCCGGACGATGGGAAGAGGCATACCAGGCACTCAAGCGGGGAGCCGCCGAGAGTGACTCCATCAATAGCATCATCCTCTCTGGCTCCATGCAGGGCATTCAGGATGAGCTAGAGGTCTATGAGATGGAACGTCACACTGCACGGCTGTGGCTCTATGGCATGATAGCCATCACCGTCCTGCTGCTGATGCTCGTCGTGGCACTCATCTATATCGTACAGTCGCGGCGGCGTCACCTGAAGGAGATGCAGGAAGCCTACCAGCGAGTGGTGGAGTCGGAGCAGATGAAGACAGAGTTCATCAAGAATGTCAGCCACGAGGTACGTACGCCCCTTAACATCATCAGCGGGTTTGCACAGGTACTGGCCAATCCGGGATACGGGGTGAGCAGTCAGGAACGTCAGCATATCGCCGAAACCATGATACACAACACGCACCTCATTACAACAATGGTCAACGAAATACTGGAAATCTCGAGAGGCGACAACTACGATGCCGAGGTGGAACTGACCGAACTCAGGTGCAACGAGACCCTCAAACGGCTGATTGATGACTTCTGTAAGGAGTCGGGCAGTGACAGGGAGAGGATCGACTTCAAGACGGAACTCAACGACGACTTCACCATCATGTCCCATGAAGACATGCTCAAGAGCGTCTTCTGGCCGCTCTTCGACAATGCCGTCAAATATGCACCCGAAGGACGCATCGGCATAAAGGTATCGACGCGTATGTCATTCGACGACCAGAATATGGAGTTCAGTACCCCAAGCTCCAAATTGTTAGTCACCGTCGAGGACAACGGAACCGAAATCCCTGTCGGGGAGGCCGAACATATCTTCGAACACTTCGTCAAGCTCGACACCTTCAAGGAGGGTATGGGACTCGGACTCACCTTCAGCCGTACGATGGCACGCCGAATGGGAGGTGACGTCAGGCTCGATACGTCGTTCGAAGGAAAAGGTGCACGCTTCGAAGTAATCCTTAAGCTTTAATTCATAATGCATAATTCATATTCCAAATATTGTCTCTAACCCTAGACCCTCCACTCCTGTCTCCCCTCCCTCGGGAGGGGCCAGGGGGAGAGGCCCTTATTTCTCAATCCTCATGAAGCTTTCTCAATTCCTCATCCTCCTAATTATCAATTTTCAATTTTCAATTATCAATTCTAACGCCTCCCCTGCCCGGGAACGCAAGAACTTCGATGCTGACTGGCGGTTCATTCTGGCAGACTCCGCACAGATGGCACGTTTCGAATATAACGACAGCCACTGGCGGCTGCTCAGCCTGCCCCACGACTGGGCCATAGAGGGCGACTTCTCGGCTGGCAACCCCAGCGGAGCAGGCGGCGGAGCATTGCCCGGCGGAGTGGGTTGGTATCGAAAGCATTTCCGTGTCGCAGAGGTACGCAAGTACTATCTCGAGTTCGACGGAGTATATATGAACTCCACCGTCTATGTCAATGGCGAGGAAGTAGGACGACGGCCCTACGGATACAGCACGTTCGAATATGACATCACACGCTATCTGCGCACCGGCGACAATGTCATCGCCGTCCGTGTCGATAACAGCGACCAGCCCAACTCGCGCTGGTATTCCGGCTGTGGCATCTACCGCCACGTCTGGCTCACCGATACCCATCCCGTACATGTCAAGCACTGGGGCGTACACGTCGAGACCGATGCTAAGAAAGGCCGCATGAAGGTCACCGTCGATGTGGAGGGACGCGGCAAGGTCCACAACACCGTGTTCGATATGAGCGGCCGTGAGGTAGGCCTGAAGGTTAGGAATCCCCGACTCTGGTCGCCTGACGACCCCTATGTCTATAAAGTACGCACACAGGTGCTCGTTGGCGGCAAGGTCGTCGATGAGGTGTGGACCACCACAGCCTTCCGCGATTTCCGTTTCGACCCCCGTACAGGCTTCTGGCTCAACGGCAGGAACATGAAGCTCAACGGCGTCTGCGAACACCATGACTTCGGTTGCCTGGGAGCCGCGCTCAACGAGGATGCCATGCATCGCAAACTCCTTAGGCTCAAGGCCATGGGCTGTAATGCCATACGTACCAGCCATAACCCACCCGCACCCGAACTGCTCAACATGTGCGACACCATGGGCTTCATCGTCATGGACGAGTCGTTCGACATGTGGCGGCGCCGCAAGACCCAGAACGACTATGCACGCTACTTCGACGAGTGGCACGAGCGCGACCTCACCGACCTCGTACTGCGCGACCGTAACCATCCCTGCATCCTACTGTGGTCCATAGGCAACGAAGTGCTCGAGCAGTGGACCAGCGCCGATGCCGATACACTCACGCTGGAACAGGTAAATCTCATACTGAATGCCGGACATGACGAAACCCCCAACCCTCAACCCTCAACCCTCAATACCCTCCTCTGCGACCACCTGGCAGACATCGTCAGACGCTACGACCAGTCACGTCCCATTACTGCAGGCTGTAACGAACCCAGTCCCAATAACCACCTCTTCCGTGGAACAGGCATCGACATCATCGGCTACAACTACCACCATGAGTGGATCAAGGACGTACCACGGAACTTCCCCGGCCGACCCTTCATCATGACCGAGAGCGTCAGCGCGTTACAGACCACAGGCTTCTATATGATGCCATCCGACAGCATACGCAAGGCACCTGAGGAGTGGTGGCTGCCCTATACCGACCCTACCTTTATGTGCTCCGCCTACGACAATATGCACGCCTCATGGAGTTCAACCCATGAACAGACATGGGACATCGTCAAGCATACACCCTACGTCGGCGGACAGTTCATCTGGACAGGCTTCGACTATCTCGGAGAGCCCACACCCTACGGATTCCCCGCCCGCTCCAGCTACTTCGGCATCATCGACCTCTCAGGACAGCCCAAGGACATATACTATATGTACCAGAGCGAGTGGACCGACAAAACCGTGCTCCACCTCTTCCCCCACTGGAACTGGCTCGAAGGACAGGAAATCGATATGTGGTGCTACTACAATAATGCCGACGAGGTAGAACTTTACATCAACGGCCGCTCACAAGGCATAAGAAAAAAAGCCTCCCCTCGGGGAGGCTTGGAAGGGGTCTTCCACGTCCAATGGCGCGTCAGGTTCGAACCCGGCGAAGTGAAGGTCGTGGCCCGTAAGGGAGGAGTGGCCGTCGGACAGCAGACCATCCAGACGGCAGGACAACCCGACCATCTGCGGCTCACATACGACTATCGCGGCAAGAAGACCACATTCGTCAGGGTCGAGGTCGTCGATCGTGACGGCAACCTCTGTCCGTGGGCAGAAAACCAGGTGTTCTTCAATACCACCTCCGGCACCCGTATCATCGGCGTTGACAACGGCAGCCAGTTCTCGATGGAACGCTTCAAGGACAACAAGCGAAAAGCCTTCTTCGGCCGCTGCCTCGTAGTACTCGACGGACACGGCACCCTCACTGCACAGTCCATCGGACTCAAACCTGCCAACATCAGTTTTTAGCGATGAACATTATTATATATGGAGACAAGATTCAAGAATGCTAAGGTTTTCGACATTGTCATTACTGCCGCAGCAGGAACGCTCTCGGTTGCTATCATGCTCTTTGGCATCGCTCATTTCGGACTGGGCGAGGCATGGCCCGAACTCGTGCTTAATCTGTTTTATATCGCCTGCCTGGTGATGATCTGGATGTACTTCTTCAATAGTCGGCGCATCACCACACACCAGTTCAACTACTGGTGTTCTGTCTTTGTGGGTATAACGGTGCTGCTGCGCGACATCCTCTTTCCGCCACCGCTGTCCTTTTACGCACTCCACCTGGCGTGTCTCATCCTCTCGGTACTGTTGCTCTGCACGCTCACCTATTTCTATGCGCGCAAGAACTGGCAGAGCTACACCAAGCGCAACCTGTGGGTCATCTGTATCATCGACATGCTCATTGCCGCACTCTATAACTACGACATCTACATGGAGCCCATCAGCGACTACACCAACTATATGCTCACCGAAATCTGGATACGTCCCACCATCACCTACGGCCTCGTGGCATGCTTCGTGACGGAAAGAGAAAAGTAAAACAGGGATTCCTTTGGGCTATTGGGTTTTTTTTCTTACCTTTGCTGCCGATAATTAATTAAAAAAACGATGTTTGGCGAACATACATCTGCAGAGGTGATATTGTTTTTCATCCTCTATGGAATAACGGGAGCGGTTCCGCTCATTGCGGCGCTCTACCTGCTGCTGCGCCGGAGCAATGCGTTCGTGCCGGACACGACGCCGCCGGTGCGGTTGCGCCGTTGGGCGGCGGCGTTCTTCGCCGTAGCGGCACTGGGGCATGTATGGTGGCTCCTTTTCTTCATCCTTTCCAGCGACATCCGTTCTGCAGACGACATGTTCCGCTCCATGGGCTACGTAGCCACTGTCACGCTTGACTACGTGGCGATGCTCACCACCATCGCCGGCACACTGCTGGCCATGCTTCAGGACCGCCGCCGGCCCGTCTGGCCCGTCCTTGTGGCCATGATACCAATCGTGATACTCGGGGGAGTGCTCATGGCCAGTCCAGACGAGCCACTCATGCTGACAGCCGACGCTTACATCGTGTTGTTCTACGTGCTCTTTGCCGTATATGTGGCGTTTGCCGTGCGCCAGTACGGGCGGTGGCTGCGCGACAACTATGCCGACCTGGAGCGCAAGGAAGTGTGGCTCACCCATGCGCTGTCGCTCGTATTCATGCTGCTGCTCATCCTCTATGCACTCATCGGCACCGACATCATCCTGTTCTACCTCCTGCATGTTCTCGAACTCGCGCTCTTCGGCCTCCTGCTGTGGCGCGTGGAAACGCTGCCAACCCTACAAGAGGAGACTCAAGTGCAGAAACTATCTGCTCCCCTCCCTGCCAGGGAGGGGCAGGGGGGAGAGTCTCTCGATCATATCGATCGGCTGCTGAAAGAGCACTGCGTGGCCACGCAGCTCTACCTGCAGCACGACCTCTCCCTGCAGCAGCTCGCTCAGGCCGTTGGCACCAACCGCTCCTATCTCAGCCAGTATTTCTCGCGTCAGGGCATCACGTACAATACCTATATCAACAATCTGCGCATCAACCACTTCATCAGCCGCTACGAGGAGACCGTCGCTGCCCGACTGTCCGTCGCTGCCAGGCAGCTCGTCCATGAGAGCGGCTTCAGCAGCTACAGAACCTTCAGCCGTGCCTTCACGCAGCGCACCGGCCAAAGCCTGAAGGCATGGATGAGCCAGTCAGCCCCTCCATCGTTCTCCCCCTAAACAGGGGGAGTTAGAGAGGGTCCGGGAGTTAGAGAGGGTCCGGGAGGCCAAATATAACCTAAGACAATTTATGCAGACAATGAAGACATATCAAGGACATATCGTTGATGCAGTTCACCGCGAGATTTTCGATGGCGAGCTGGTGGTGCATGACGGACACATCATTCAGATAAATCGCTATGAACTGCCAGAGGATGGAAAACAATGGCCCTTTCTGATGCCCGGTTTTATCGACAGCCATGTACACATCGAGAGCAGCATGATGATGCCTGTGGAGTTCGCCCGTGTGGCGGCGGAGCACGGCACCATCGGGGTCATCGCCGATCCGCATGAGATAGCCAACGTGCTGGGCGTGGAAGGGGTGGACGTGATGATCCGCTCGGCCAGTCAGGCGCAGTTCAACTTCCTGTTCGGTGCCCCCAGTTGCGTACCGGCGTTAGGCGGCAATGTGGAGACCAGTGGTGCAATCATCGACAGTCAGAAGATAGCAGCCC
>CAJOQT010000114.1 GCA_905236875.1 uncultured Prevotella sp.
ATTGGTGTGTCAAACTTCTATCCCAATACGTTCCCCAAGATTGTAAATGATGCAAAGGTGATGCCTGTTGTGAACCAGTAACATATTCGTAAATCACGGATTTCTTATACTGCTTCAGTTCTTCTATCTTCGATTGCTTAATGTAAAAAGAATATAATATGAAAGCCAATTCACAAATATAAGGAATGTAAAGAAGGTGGGTCTGGAAGCAGATCCACCTTCTCGTTATATGGGTTAGAATGTATAGCTCTATATTCCTAGTCCACGTTTCTTGGTACCATCCCAGTTGGTTAACTCGTCAGCATTGCCATTGCTGCCACCAACGGACTGACCTCCTGTTGACAGTTGCATTTCTGATGCGAGTTGGCCTATACGAGTAACGGCAATATCCCATTGAAACCTTCCAATTCTTCCAACTAAAGAATCTGCCATATCTGCAATGCTGCTTGCAGCCTTCTGACGATCAGACTCGGCATGAGGATCAAGATTGTTAAGATGACATTGCTCCGAGGATCGCTAAAGGGCAGGGGAGGCAGAGCAGGCAGTATTGTTTTGAGCGGCGTAGCTATTCGTCGTTCTCGTTCTTCAGTGCGGCGAAGGGTGCGAACTGGGCAGCTCGGTTGTGCATCGACATCTGGGGATGGCGTTTCGAGACGTGATGCGGCAGGTTGATGATATCGTCGTAATTATCCATAAATCGTAAATTGTAAATAGTTAAATCGTAAATGACTATGCCTTGTGTCCTCCTATCTGTTCGTTGCGTTCCTTGGCAGTGGCGCCCTCCTCGAAGTTCAGTCCTCGCAGGATGGCGTTCTTGCCGAAGCGCCGCTTGATTTTGAGCTGTGCCTCTTGCATGCGACGTTCCTTATTGAGGCGTTCTTGCTCTTCCTGACGCTGGCGTTCCAGTGCCTCGTAGTCAGTGAAGAGGTCGAGCTGCTGGGGTTGTTTGTCGTGCTGCTGGGATGACTCTGCGACCACATGGGCTGTGGTCAGGTTCAGCCGACGGATGAGCAGATCGGGATTCACGTGGCGGTCGAAGAGCTCTGCTGCGCCGTTCATGATGAGTCGTGAGGAGGAGGTGGGCTTCTCGAAGTTGAGGGTGCCGTGGGCATGCTTTGGTACGGGTTTGCCGTAGTGGTTGGTGGTAATCTCGCCATGATACTTCTCGCGTATCTCCGGTCGGGTGAGGCATTCGGAGTCGTAGCCTACGATGAGCACTAGCTGGTCGGTCACCAGTCGTTTTGCTACCAGTCCGAGTGCCATTCCCTCGGCCATCTCGCGTATCACGACACGGGCTTTCCTAAAGGTGTACGGCTCCTGGAGCACTTGTCCGCTGCTGAAGGAGTTGGTCTCTGGGCGATAGGCTTTCACGGCTTCCGTTGTGCATGGTTCCCAGCCCCAGGCGTGGTCTATGAGCAGTTCTGCGTTCACGCCGAAGAGTTGATAGAGGAGGTCTTCGTTGTGGATGGACATGCGTGCCAGCTTGCCCATGGTGTCGATGCCGTAGAGTGCCAGCTTCTGTGCGATGCCTTGTCCCACGCGCCAGAACTTGGTGATGGGTCGGTAGTCCCAGAGCTCCCGACGGTAGCTCATCTCGTCGAGTTCGGCGATGCGCACGCCGTCCTTGTCGGCTGGCATTTTCTTGGCCATGATGTCCATTGCCACCTTGCAGAGGTACATGTTGGTGCCGATGCCTGCCGTTGCCGTGATGCCTGTCTGTGAGAGCACGTCGCGGATCATCTTCATGGCGAGCTGGTGTCCTGTCATTCGGTAGCTGCGCAGATAGGCTGTCACGTCCATGATGACCTCGTCGATGCTATAGACGTGTATGTCCTCTGGTGCGACGTATTTCAGGTAGATGTTGTAGATTCTTTTGCTGACCTTGATGTAGTGTGCCATGCGTGGCTTGGCGATGATGAAGTCCACGCCTGGTGCTTTTTGCCTGACTTCGAAGAGCCGTGCCCTTCCACCGATGCCGTACTCTTTCAGCGACGGTGTCACTGCCAGACAGATGGTCTTGTCGGTTCTCGACTCGTCGGCCACCACGAGTTTGGTGGTCAGCGGGTCAAGTCCTCTATCCACGCACTCTACTGAGGCGTAGAAGGACTTCAGGTCGATGGCGATGTATGTCCGTTGCTGTTCCGGCATGTGCTAATAATTCTCAAAACTTTCTGCAAAGATAGTCATTTTAGTGTATTTCTTGCTATATTTGCAGCTAAAAGATGCTTAAAAGTTTTGGCGGTGTATGACAATGATGTACAAGACTCGTTTTTTGCCTAACACGCGAATTGATGTGGCCGATGCCTTGCGAGGCATTGCGGTGGCTGGTATCATCCTGTATCATTCCGTGGAGCATTTCAATATTTTCACTCAGGAGGAGATTCTGCACTCGCTGCCCAGTGACCAGGCGGTGGCCGACGTGCTGGCGTGGCTGTTGTCTGGCAAGATGTATGGTATCTTCGCCATGCTTTTCGGCTTGAGTTTCTTCATCATGAACGACAACCAGCAGCAGAAGGGACGTAACTTCTCGGGGCGCTTCGCGTGGCGCATGTGTCTGTTGTTTATGTTCGGTATTGTCAACGTGGCATTCTACGACGGCGACATCTTGATGCTGTATGCGTGCTATGGGCTGTTGCTCATTCCCATGAGCTACTTGCCGTCGTGGGCGGTCTGGTGTGTCATTGTGTTGCTGGCCATTCAGCCTGTGGAGCTGTACTGTCTGCTGACGGGCTATGAGATTGACCATACTCGTTTCTATGAGATTTCCGGCATCATCAACAGTGCTCACGAGCACGGCTCGTTCTGGGAGAACACGGTTACCAACCTGCGCTATGGCTTTGAGGTGAATCTTCGTTTCAATGTGTTTAGCGGTCGTCTGACGCAGTTGCTCTGTCTCTTCATTCTCGGCATGCAGCTGGGGCGTCAGCGGCTGTTTTACAACGAGGGCCGCAATTTGCAGATATGGCATAGCATACTCTTCTGTTCGGCCCCCGGCATCATTTCGCTGATTTTCGCAGATTTCGGTGAGCTGGAATCATGGCTCAAGCCCATCAGCAACCTCGTCATCCTCCTGATGATTGTGTCGGCAGTTGTCTCTGCATGGTATGCCTTCGAGGGTGTACGCAAGGTGCTTCATCACCTGTGTATCTTCGGTCGTATGAGTCTCACCAACTATCTGCTGCAGTCAGTCATCGGCTGCTTCATCTTCTGCGGCTACGGACTTGGCTGCTACAACAAGCTGGGCATTACATACGCTGTCCTCGTGGGCCTGGCGATGGTAATCTGCCAGTACAGCTTTGCCCGCTATTGGTTCTCTGCAGGGCCAAGCGGCAAGCCCCGTCATCCTCGCGGTCCGTTGGAGGGCTTATGGCGAAAACTCACATGGATAAAAAAGGACTGATGGAGACAAGGCTGATTATCTTCGACTTTGACGGTACGCTGGGTGATACGAGGCGGAATATTGTCAAGACCATGCAGATGACCTTGGCGGAGTTGCATCTGCCGGGTCGCAGCGAGGAGGAGTGTGCTGCCACCATCGGATTGCCGCTATACAGATGTTTCGAGACGATGTTTCCTGAATTGCAGAAGGATGTAATACGTTGTTGCGAGACCACTTACCGTAGAATCTTTGCAGAGAATCTTCAGATGGTGAAGCCGCAGCCTTTTCCTGAAGTCGTGGAAACATTGTCGGCCCTCAGGGAGCAAGGCTATACGCTTACCATTGCATCCTCGCGTTCGCATGCCTCGCTTGCAGAGCTGACGCATGACATGGGGATAGCCGACTGCATCTCCTATCTGGTGGGTGCTGACGACGTGGTGAATGCCAAGCCTGATCCGGAGCCTGTCCTCAACACGCTGCGTGCGATGGGTTTTGAGGCTGGTCAGGCACTGGTTGTGGGCGATATGGCAGTGGATATCCTGATGGGTGTCCGTGCCGGTGCGAAGACCTGCGGTGTGACGTGGGGCAACGGAAGCCGTCTGGAGCTGGAGCAGGGTGGGGCGGACTACGTAATCGGCAGTATGGGTGAGCTTATGGGGATACTTCATGCTGAACAGTAAGGAAAAGCCGGTGGATTTTGCGGATATTGAGTAATTATTATCATAAAAGTATGAATAGTCATTTGAAGAAAATGCTGTGTGTTGCATCGATAGTCGTTGCGGCATGCGCTCCAGCCTTGGCCGGAAATTATAAGAATTTCAAGGTATCGACCTACATTCGTGCACAGGACGTGGCACGAATGGCAGACGACAGGTTCCTAAACGAGACGTGGCAGACGGTGAGTACACAGGTCGATCTTGACAAGATTTACCTTGAGACGCATCGCGATGCCTTCACCGTCGATGAGCAGACGATGAAGAAGGTGAAAGCGTTCTTCATCTCAAAAGGTCTTGAGGTGGGCGGTGGCATCACCTATACCCGTTCGGAACCCACTGACTTCGAGACTTATAGCTATGCCCGCGAGAACGAGCGGCAGACGGTGCGCGAGGTGGCCGAATATACGGCACGGCTCTTCGATGACTTCATTCTCGACGATTTCTTCTTCATCGACCTCAAGAACGACGACGAGATTGCCGCTATGGAACTGAGCGGAAAGGGCTGGACGGAATACCGCCTGCGGCTGATGGCTGACGCTGGCCGCGACCTGGTACTGAACCCTGCGAAAAGGGTGAACCCGAAGGTGAAGGTCATCATCAAGTATCCCAATTGGTACGACCATTTCCAGGGGCTCGGTTTCAATCTGGAGGAGGAGCCGCAGTACTTCGACGGCATTTGGACGGGCACGGAAACCCGTGACCCCGCTTCGGCGCAGCACCTGCAGAACTACTTGAGCTATAACATCGTGCGCTACTTCGACAATATCGCTCCAGGCCGTAACGGCGGCGGATGGGTGGATGCCGGCGGCATCAACATGAGCATGGACCGCTACGCCGAACAGCTCCATCTGACGATGCTGTCGAAGACACCGGAGATTATCCTCTGGAACTACATGCAGCTGGCCGAGGTGAAAATCAATCGGGATATGATGCGCAGGGTGTGGCAGGACGTCGGCGGCAACAGTTTCTGCTACGACGAGATGGTGAAGCCATTCACCAGGGACGGCAAGACTGTCACTCCGACTACGATGGCGCGTTTTGCCAGTGTGACGCTCCGAGAGACCGACCGCCTTGTGGGCAAGCTCGGCAATCCCATTGGCCTTGTGTCCTACAAGCCCTATCACTCGTCGGGTGAGGAATTCCTGCAGAACTATCTCGGCATGATTGGCCTGCCCATGGACATGCATCCGCAGTGGATGGAAGGCCGCAGGCAAATACTGCTCACCGAGCAAGCCGCGATGGATCCGCAGATCGTGGAGAAAATCAAGCAGCAGCTGCGCGGCGGCGGTGATGTCATCATTACTACCGGCTTGCTGAAGGCTATCCGCGATAAACTGTCTGTTGTCTGCGAATTCTACTGTGGCGATCTGAAGGCCATTGTCAATGATTTCGGCTGGGCGGGCAAGTCCAGTCGCGAGTTCATTATTCCGCAGGTGAAGTATTTTACCAACGATGCCTGGGAGGTGGTCAGTGCAGGGCGTCCGCTTATGGGCGGTGTGTCGGGCTATCCTATCCTGCTGCGCGACACCTATTCGAAGGGCACGCTCTTCGTGCTCACCATTCCTGACGATTTTGGTAACCTATACGATTATCCGGCCGGGGCGCTGAACATCATCCGCCGTGCCATGAGCAAGGATGTCGGTGCCTATATCGAGGGGCCGTCGAAGGTTGCCCTTTTCCCCTACGACAACAGGACGATGGTGGTAGAGAACTTCAACGATGAGGCTGTCAGCCTGCGTGTGGTGGTCAATGCCAAGGTACCTTCGCTGCGCAACCTGCTAACTGACGAACAGCTGAAGCCCGCAGAACTTAACCAGGGGCGGAGCATGCCCTATCGTAGCCGTTTTATGGGCTATGCCGACGAAGCAACGGTGTTCGACCTCGAGCTGCCTGCGCACAGCTACATCGGATTGGGATATTGACGAAATACAGAACAGGAAATAAGTAATTCAAGGAACGACGAATATGCAAGAGATCAATTACAAGGACATGAAATTCAATCCGTTCAACCTGATAGGTGGTGAATGGATGCTGGTGACTGCGGGCAATGAGCAGTCGGGTTGTAACACGATGACGGCTTCTTGGGGACATCTTGGTTGCCTGTGGGGGCGAAATGACCCTACGGCAGTAATCTATCTGCGTCCGTCGCGCTACACCAAGAAGTTTGTTGACAAAGAGCCGTACTTCACGCTCTGTGTCATGGATAAGTCGTTCAAGAAACAGATGGCCTATCTGGGCAGTGTCTCCGGTCGGGACGAGGACAAGATTGCCAAGACGGGACTTACACCAGTCTTTGCAGACCGCTCGGTTTACTTTGCTGAAGCCAAGCTGGTGCTGATATGCAGGAAGGTCTATGCTTCAGAGTTACAGGAGAGTGGCTTCCTCTATCAGGAAACCATTGGTGAGAACTATCCGCAGTGTGACTTCCACACGATGTATGTCGGGAAGATTGAGAAGGTTCTGGTAAGGGACGACGAGTACCTGAAATAAATCCGGTATTCATTGAAATCACCTCTGTGCAGTAACTGTTTCTAATAAAATAGAATGAATAAAGTACGAATCACAGCCATACGTCAGACGGTCTATGCTGACCTGATGGCGAAATACGAGAACCCCATTGAGCATACTTGTGATGTGACGGTAGGGCAGCAGTGGATTTCCATTGACGGCCAGTGTCCTGACGGCATGTGTTCTTCTGCCTGGTCGTCCATGCGTGAGTTTGTGGAGTCGTTGGCCAGGGGTGAGGGGAATTTCTACGATGGTTGGATGAAGAACCCCATGAGTGCGATGATCAGTTGCAACGACGGCTTCCGGCCCTTCAGCTTCTATATCGAGGTGATAGAATAAACTATACTGTGATTTCTCCGCGAATGCTCTGTGTCATGAGGTGGCGTATCTGTGCCGGGTCGTCGTAGTGTGACTGTAGGAACATGAGTTTGGTGACGGCACTTTCCACAGTGGAGTCGTATCCGCTGATGACGCCAGCCTCCTGCAGCTGGTAGCCCGTATCGTAACGTCCCATCTGTACTCGTCCCTGCATACACTGGCTGATATTGATGACCACCTTGCCGTTTTGTGTGGCTTCCTTGAGTGCCTGCATGACCCAGGGACGCTGGGGGGCATTGCCTGATCCGAAGGTACGCATGACGATGGAGCGTAGGTTGGGTGTGGCGATGATGTGCCGAACCAAGTCTTCGCGTATTCCAGGGAAGAGACTGAAAATGATGACGTTATTGTCCAGTTTGAAATGAGGCCTGAAGTCAGAGCCTGAAGGTTTGAGGATGAACTCTTCGTGGTATGTTATTTCTACGCCGGCATTGGCGAGGTGTGGGTAGTTGAACGATTCGAAGGCATTGAACTCGTCGGCACTCTGTTTTGTGGTACGGTTGCCGCGCAGCAGTCGTCCGTTGAAATAGATACCTACTTCGGGCACCCGTGCCCGTCCCAGTTCGTCCTTGGCAGCAGCTATCTCGATGCTGGTAATGAGGTTTTCCTTTCCGTCGGTTCTCAGCATGCCGATGGGTAGTTGTGAACCCGTGAAGATGACGGGTTTGGTGAGGTTTTCGAGCATGTAGGAGAGTGCCGAGGCTGTGTATGCCATTGTATCGGTGCCGTGTAGTACGACGAATCCGTCGAAGTCGTTGTAGTGGTCGGCAATGACGTGTGACAGTTCTGTCCAGCGTGCCGGTGTCATATCGCTGGAATCAATGGGTGGGTTGAACTGCCAGGTGTCGATGGTGACGTCGAACTGCTTGAGTTCAGGAACGTTGATTAGCAGGTGTTCGAAGTTGAACGGTTCGAGTGCACCTGTTTGTGGATTGCGGTTCATGCCGATGGTGCCGCCAGTATAGATGAGAAGGACTTTGGACATTGTAGATTACGGATTACAGATTACAGATTTTATTATTGTACGTCATCGTTTACGTGGATTTTGTGTGCAAAGATAATATAAATCTGATAATTAATCGCTAACTTTGCAGAAGAAATTTTAAAGGACAACGGACAACAATCCAAGAAAAAATATAACTAATAAACTAATGAAGCAATTTAACGACAAGAACTTCGTGCTGGAGGGTGAGATCGCACAGGACCTCTATCACAATCATGCGGCAAAGATGCCGATTATCGACTATCACTGCCATCTGATTCCAGAGATGGTGGCAAACGACCATGTGTTTAAGAGCATTACCGAGCTGTGGCTGGGTGGCGACCACTACAAGTGGCGTGCCATGAGGACGAACGGTGTGGATGAGCGCTTCTGCACGGGTAAGGACACCAGTGACTGGGAAAAGTTTGAGAAGTGGGCAGAAACAGTGCCTTATACGTTCCGTAACCCGTTGTACCACTGGACGCATCTGGAGCTGAAGACAGCTTTCGGTATTGAGAAGCTGTTGAGTCCGAAGACCGCCCGTGAGATTTTCGACGAGTGCAACGAGAAGCTGAAGCAGCCTGAATTTACGGCTCGTGGCCTGATGCGCCACTACAACGTGGAGTGTGTCTGCACGACCGACGATCCTGTAGATGACCTGCACAACCACATTGAGTATGCCCGTAACAAGGCAGAACGGGATCCGATGATGATTCCTGCATGGCGTCCCGACAAGGCCATGAACATTGAGAAACCTGAATTTTCGAAGTATGTGGAGCAGCTGTCGCAGGTGAGTGGTGTCAGCATCGTGAAGTTTGCCGACATGGTAGATGCCTTGCAGAAACGTCACGATTTCTTTGCCGAGAACGGTTGTAAGTTGAGTGACCACGGCATTGAGGAGTTCTATGACGAGGAATATACCGACTCACAAGTTGAGACTATCTTCGGGAAGGCCATGCGTGGTCAGCAGCTGTCACAGATGGAGATTCGCCAGTACAAGAACTGTTTCCTGACGGTGATGGCCGAGATGGATGCCGACAGCGACTGGACGCAGCAGTTCCACTACGGTGCCATTCGCGACAACAATACGAAGATGTATGACTTGCTGGGTCCTGACACGGGTTTCGACTCTATCGGAGAGTTCAACACGGCAAGGGCCATGTCGCGTTTCCTCAACAAGCTGAACATGAAGGACAAGCTCACGCGTACCATATTATATACACTGAATCCCTGTGCCAACGAGGTCATTGCTACCATGCTGGGCAACTTCCAGGGTGGTGAGCCAGGAAAGATACAGTTTGGTTCGGGCTGGTGGTTCAACGACCAGATGGATGGTATGATCCGTCAGATGAACGCTCTCTCGGTGCTTGGTTTACTGTCACGCTTCGTGGGCATGCTGACTGACAGCCGTTCCTTCCTCTCGTATCCGCGTCACGAGTATTTCCGTCGGATACTTTGCAACCTGCTTGGAAACGACGTGGAGAAGGGACTTCTGCCCGATGACCGTGAGGTTTTGGCGCGTATGGTAGAGGATATTTCATACAATAATGCACGAAGATATTTCAAGTTCTATTAAAAAAAATAGTGAAAGGCTTTTACCTTTCACTATTTTTTTGTACTTTTGCACCCAGTTTTAATAAAATAACAAGAACGATGAAAATTAGAAAGCTTATTGTACCAATGGCCGTAGTGGCTATGGCGTTGGTGTTGGGAAGTTGCGGAAGCACCAAGAATGTGGCATACTTCCAGAACAGTGATTTCATTGATGAAGAACAGACAAGCGTTCTGTACGATGCGCGTATTCTGCCAAAGGATCAGTTGACGATTACCGTCAGCACGACCAATCCTGATGCTGCCATACCGTTTAACCTGGCGATTCCTACAGTTTATAATCAAACCAACCGACTTGGTGGAACTCAGGGTACGTTGCAGACCTATCTGGTGGATAACCAGGGTTACATTCAGTTCCCCATTGTAGGTTCGCTGAAAGTCGGCGGTCTGACGAAGTCGGAGTGTGAGCAGCTGATTCAGACGAAGATCAAGCACTACATGAATGCCGAAGAGACGCCTATCGTGACCGTCCGCATGTCGAGCTATTCTATCTCGGTGTTGGGTGAGGTGAACCGTCCTGGAACGTTTATGGTAGCACGCGAGAAGATTACTGTTCTCGAGGCACTGGCACAGGCAGGTGACCTGACCATCTACGGTGTGCGTGACAAGGTGAAGCTGATTCGTGAGGATGCGAACGGTAAGAAGGAGTATCACACGCTGAACCTCAACGATGCCAACATCATCAACTCGCCTTACTACTATCTGCAGCAGAACGACGTAATCTATGTTGAGCCAAATAAGGTAAAGGCCAGGAACTCGACGGTAGGTACGACAACCACTCTCTGGTTCACCTCTGTCTCTATCCTGATTTCGCTCACGTCGCTGCTCTACAACATCTTGAAATAAACCGACACAACAAAAGGAGATTGGGTATTACTCAATCTCCTTTCTTATCTTAAACACAAATACAAACAAAATCCCAAAAGCTTATGTGTGGAATAGTAGGATATCTGGGAAAGCGTGAGGCTTATCCGGTCTTAATCAAGGGACTGCGCCGTCTGGAGTATCGTGGCTACGATTCGGCGGGTGTGGCGCTCATCAACGGTCAAGGTGACCTGAACATTTACAAGACCAAAGGAAAAGTAGATAACCTCGAGGAGTATTGTGCCGACAAAGACAAGTCGGGCAGTGTGGGAATAGCCCACACCCGTTGGGCGACGCACGGTGAGCCGTCGTCGGTGAATGCCCATCCGCACTACTCGGAGTCGAAGAACCTTGCCATCATCCACAACGGTATCATTGAGAACTATGCCGACCTGAAGGAGAAGTTGCTTGCCAAGGGTGTACACTTCCAGTCGGCAACCGATACCGAAGTGCTGGTGCAGCTGGTGGAATACATCATGCAGCGCAAGAACATCGACCTGCTCACTGCCGTACAGATAGCCCTTTATCAGGTTATTGGTGCCTATGCTATCGCCATTGTCGATAAGCGTGACCCCCATCAGATTATTGCCGCCCGCAAGCAAAGCCCGCTGGTCGTTGGCATAGGCGACGGGGAGTTCTTCCTCGGTAGTGATGCTAGCCCTATTGTGGAATATACCGACCAGGTGGTCTATCTGGAAGACGGCAACATCGCCGTACTGCGTCTGGGTGAGGAATTGAAGGTCGTCGATGTGCTTGACCGCAAGCTGCACCTTGACGTGCAGACCGTTGACCTCAATTTAGGTCAGCTGGAGAAAGGCGGCTATCCACACTTTATGCTGAAAGAAATCTTCGAACAGCCCGAATGCCTCACCAATTGCATGCGTGGACGCGTGAATGTAGATATGGACAATGTGGTGTTAAGCTCGGTTATCGACTATAAGCAGCAGTTGCTCAATGCCAAGCGCTTCATCATCGTGGCGTGCGGAACATCATGGCATGCAGGACTTATTGGCAAGCAAATCATCGAGAATTACTGTCGCATACCTGTCGAGGTGGAATACGCTTCGGAGTTCCGCTACAGGAATCCCGTCATCAATGAGGATGATGTTGTCATTGCCATCTCACAGAGTGGTGAGACGGCCGACACGCTGGCTGCCGTCAAATTGGCCAAGGATAACGGAGCCTTCATCTATGGTATCTGTAATGCCATTGGCTCCAGCATACCACGTGCCACCCATACAGGCTGCTACATCCATGTGGGACCGGAAATCGGTGTTGCTTCGACCAAGGCATTTACAGGTCAGGTGACGGTACTTACCATGCTGGCTCTGGCTCTGGCTAAGGAGAAGGGTACCATCCGTCAGGAACGCTATATGGATATTGTCCGTGAGCTGTACAGGATACCAGAAAAGATGCGTGAGGTTTTGAAGCAGAATAACCGCATTGCCGACTTGAGCCGGACCTTTACCTATGCCCGTAACTTCTTATATCTGGGACGCGGCTACAGCTATCCTGTGGCACTGGAAGGTGCCTTGAAGCTCAAGGAAATCTCGTATATTCATGCTGAGGGCTATCCGGCTGCCGAGATGAAGCACGGGCCGATTGCCCTCATCGACTCCGACATGCCTGTCGTCGTCATTGCCACTCATAATGCGATGTACGAGAAGGTGCTGTCGAACATTCAGGAAGTGAAGGCCCGTAAGGGAAAGGTCATTGCCATCGTCAGTGAGGGTGACGACACCATCAGCCGCATTGCCGACGAGGTGATAGAGCTTCCATCGACCATTGAGAGTCTGGAACCACTGTTGGCCACCATTCCTCTTCAGATATTGGCGTATCACGTAGCGGTATGCAAGGGACTTGACGTTGACCAACCCAGAAATTTGGCGAAGTCGGTAACTGTTGAATAATTAACAAGTGAGACATGAAATATGAAGAGTGAAGAATTTGCTACCACCGTCATCCAAGGGCTGCAATTCTTCACTTTTCGCATATAAGCAAGGAGAGAGGATACCTCTATAACTCGTATAGATAAAAAGGAAAAGAAAATGAGAGATGTTACACTCGTGCTGCAGGATGGCACGACATTCAAGGGAAAAAGCTTCGGCTATGATGCTCCAGTATCTGGCGAAGTGGTTTTCAATACGGCAATGATGGGTTATCCGGAGTCATTGACCGACCCTTCGTATGCAGGACAAATCATGGTGCTTACTTATCCGTTGGTAGGAAACTATGGCGTTCCTCCGTTCACCATTGAGGAGAACGGTTTGGCTACATACATGGAGAGTGACAGAATCTATGCGTCGGCACTCATCGTGGCCGACTATAGCGAGAGCTATTCACATTGGAATGCCGTTGAGTCGTTGGACAATTGGCTGAAGCGGGAGCATGTGCCTGGCGTTACAGGCATTGATACCCGACAGCTGACCAAGGTGTTGCGCGAACATGGTGTGATGATGGGACGTATCGTCTTTGACGAAATGAGCAATGAGAAAGGAGAAAGGAAAAATGAAGATGCCGAGGACTACGGCAGTATCAACTGGGTGGAGCGTGTGAGCTGCAAGGATGTCATTCGTTATCATGAGGGTGCAGGCCATAAGGTACTGCTTGTCGATTGTGGCGTAAAGCACAATATCATCAGGTGTCTCATACGCCGTGGCGTGGAGGTGATTCGTGTTCCTTGGAACTATGACTATACCGATATGGACTTCGACGGACTTTTCCTCGCCAATGGTCCTGGCGATCCGGACAAGTGTGAGGAGGCTGTCAGCATCCTGAAGAAGCAGATGTCGCAGAGCCGCAAGCCCATTTGTGGAATATGCATGGGTAATCAGCTGTTGGCCAAGGCAGGCGGTGCACGTATCTATAAGCTGAAGTACGGACACCGCTCACATAACCAGCCTGTACGCGAGGTAGGAACGACACGTTGCTACGTGACCTCCCAGAATCATGGCTATGCGGTAGATGTCTCTACGCTGGGTGCCGACTGGCGAGAATTGTTCGTCAACCTGAACGACGGCTCGAACGAGGGTATCTGTCATCAGACGAACCCCTGGTTTTCCAGTCAGTTTCATCCAGAGGCCTGCTCTGGTCCTGTCGATACGGAATTTATGTTCGACCGTTTTATCAAAGCGCTGTAGCAATTGTTAATTGATAATGGATAATTGATAATTAAGATGAGAGACAACAAGATAAAGAAAGTTCTGTTACTTGGTTCAGGCGCCCTGAAGATTGGTGAGGCCGGTGAGTTCGACTATAGCGGCTCGCAGGCATTGAAAGCCCTGAAGGAAGAGGGCATAGAGACCGTACTGATTAATCCGAATATTGCAACGGTGCAGACCTCTGAAGGCGTGGCCGACCAGATCTATTTCCTTCCTGTACAGCCCTATTTCGTGGAAAGGGTCATTCAGAAGGAACGTCCTGACGGCATCCTGCTCGCCTTTGGTGGACAGACAGCGTTGAACTGTGGCGTAGAGCTGTATCAAAGCGGTGTGCTGGAGAAGTATGGCGTTCGCGTCTTGGGTACACCGGTGCAGGCCATTATGGAAACCGAAGACCGTGAACTGTTTGTCGAAAAGCTGAACGAGATAGACGTCAAAACGATTAAGAGTCATGCTTGCGACAATGTGGAGGAGGCTAAGCAGGCTGCCCGTGAACTGGGTTATCCTGTTATCCTGCGTGCTGCTTACGCACTGGGCGGACTGGGCAGTGGCTTCTGCGACAATGAGGACGAGCTGAACCGTCTGGCGGAAAAGGCATTCTCCTTCTCACCACAGGTGCTCGTGGAGAAGTCGCTGAAGGGTTGGAAGGAAATAGAGTATGAGGTGGTGCGTGACCGTTACGATAACTGTATCACTGTATGTAACATGGAGAATTTCGATCCGTTAGGCATTCATACGGGTGAGAGTATCGTCATTGCCCCCAGCCAGACGCTGACGAACAGCGAGTACCACAAGCTGCGTGCATTAGCTATCAAGATTATCCGTCATATTGGTATTGTGGGTGAGTGTAACGTACAGTATGCCTTCGACCCGCAGTCGGAGGACTATCGTGTCATTGAGGTCAATGCCCGTCTGTCGCGTTCTTCGGCACTGGCCAGTAAGGCGACGGGCTATCCGTTGGCATTTGTCGCTGCAAAGCTGGGCATGGGCTATGGGCTGTTTGAACTGAACAACAGCGTAACGAAAACCACCAGCGCCTTCTTTGAGCCGGCCCTCGACTATGTAGTTTGTAAGATACCACGCTGGGACCTCTCGAAGTTCCGTGGTGTTGACCGCGAGCTGGGTTCCAGCATGAAGTCGGTGGGCGAGGTGATGGCTATCGGAAGAACCTTTGAGGAGGCGCTACAGAAAGGCCTGCGTATGATAGGGCAGGGGATGCATGGTTTCGTGGAGAACAAGGAACTGGAGATTCCTGATATTGACGTTGCCCTGCGTGAGCCGACCGACAAGCGTATCTTTGTCATCTCGAAGGCAATGCATCTGCCGCAATACACCGTAGATCATATTCATGAACTGACCAAGATTGACCGTTGGTTCCTGAATAAGCTGAAGCACATTGTCGATATCGATGAACGACTTAAGAGTGTAGTTCTTGGACAAGACAGGCAGCAAAGCCAGGTGGAGAGTATAGAGTTGTTGCTTCGTGAGGCGAAGATATACGGTTTCTCTGACTTCCAGATTGCACGTGCTGTTGGCTTGGAAGATGAGAAGAAAAACATGCATGAGGCGATGCTCGTCATCCGTAACCTCCGCAAGCAGCTGGGCATCTTGCCCGTTGTCAAGCAGATTGATACCCTTGCTGCCGAGTATCCTGCACAGACCAACTATCTCTATCTGACCTATCAGGGTTCTGTGTGTTGCGACCCGGTCGGAACAAGCCATGACATACCCTTTGAGCACGACCAGCGCAGCATCATCGTTCTTGGCTCTGGTGCCTATCGCATCGGCTCTTCCGTAGAGTTCGACTGGTGTGGTGTACAAGCATTGAATACCATTCGTAAGGAAGGTTGGCGCAGTGTCATGATCAACTACAATCCGGAAACCGTCAGTACGGATTATGATATGTGCGACCGTCTCTATTTTGACGAGTTGACCTTCGAACGTGTCATGGATATTATCGACTTGGAAACCCCACATGGAGTCATTGTTTCGACGGGTGGACAGATTCCTAATAATCTGGCCATGCGTCTTGACGGACAGCATGTTCCCATACTCGGAACGTCGGCACACGACATTGACGGCGCAGAGGACCGCGACAAGTTCTCTGCTATGCTCGACCGTATTGGTGTTGACCAGCCGGCATGGGCTGCGCTGACTTCAATGAATGATATCCGGAAGTTCATTGAGCGTGTGGGCTTCCCTGTCCTGGTACGTCCTTCGTATGTGTTGAGTGGTGCGGCAATGAATGTCTGTTCCAACGAGGAAGAACTGGAGAAGTTCCTGCGTCTTGCCGCCAATGTCAGCGAAGACCATCCTGTTGTCGTTTCACAGTTTATTGAACATGCCAAGGAGGTGGAGATGGATGCTGTAGCACGTAACGGAGAAATCATTGCCTACGCCATTTCAGAGCATATCGAGTTTGCTGGTGTCCATTCGGGTGATGCTACTATCCAGTTTCCACCGCAGAAGCTGTATTGTGAAACGGTGCGCCGCATTAAGCGTATTTCCCGCCGCATTGCCGAAGAGTTGCATATCTCAGGACCGTTCAACATCCAGTTCCTGGCACGTGAAAACGATATCAAGGTCATCGAGTGCAATCTGCGTGCCTCCCGTTCGTTCCCATTCGTGTCGAAAGTGCTGAAGCTGAACCTGATAGAACTGGCGACGAAAGTGATGCTGGGCATTCCATTCGAGAAGCCCCACAAGAGCCTCTTCGACCTTGATTATGTCGGCATCAAGGCTTCGCAGTTCTCGTTTAACCGTCTGCAGAAGGCCGACCCCGTGCTGGGTGTCGATATGGCATCGACAGGTGAGGTGGGATGTTTGGGTGACGATACCATGCAGGCATTGCTCAAGTCTATGCTCTCCGTGGGGCATCGTATTCCCAAGAAGACCATTCTGCTCTCTACGGGTTCTGCCAAGCAGAAGGCGTCAATGCTTGATGCTGCCCGTCTGCTGGTGGAACATGGCTACACACTATATGCCACCGGTGGCACCAGCAAGTATCTCGCAGATAACGGTGTGGAGAATACCCGCGTGCTGTGGCCCTCGGAAGTTACTTCTTTGTCATCCTCTGAAACTGACGCATTAGTCCGCCATTCCATAGAGCATTATCCTTCGGCTCTTGATCTGTTGCACCAGCATCAGATAGACATGGTGGTCAATATTCCCAAGAATCTGTCGGCTGGTGAACTGACGAATGGCTACAAGATACGTCGTGCAGCCATCGATTTGAATGTGCCCTTGATTACCAATGCCCGTCTGGCCTCTGCATTCATACAGGTTTTTTGTACTGTCAAGCTGGATGATATCGACGTTAAGGCATGGGGGGAATACAAATAATGGTACCGTAAAGTGTGGCTAAATGAGCAAAAAGGAAAAAAAGTATAGCGTTTTTTTGGCATTTTCAGATGAATTGATTACTTTTGCAGTCAATAACGAACTAACCTCTTAAATCTATGGATATTGGAGCGTCTTTAGAATCCCGAATCAACAGAAGCGATTATAAAGTGCTGATTGTTGACGACGTTGTCAGCAATGTGTTGCTGCTCAAGATATTATTGACTAATGAGAAGTTTCAGGTTTGTACAGCCAACTGTGGAAAAGCTTGTATAGAACAGGCCAAGACAGAACATCCTGATTTGATTCTTCTCGATGTCATGATGCCCGATATTAATGGTTTTGAAACTGCTGTAATCCTGAAGAAAGACCCGGAAACCCAGGATATTCCTATCATTTTCCTGACAGCTCTCAATACTCCCAGCGATCTCGTCAAGGGATTTCAGGTGGGTGCTAATGACTTCCTGACAAAGCCTTTCAACAAGGAGGAGCTGGTGATGCGTGTCGTCCAGCAAATATCATTGGTCGCTGCCAAACGTATTATTGTACAGCAGAATGAGGAGTTACGTCGTACCATTTCGAACCGCGATAAGATGTATTCGGTTATTGCCCACGACTTGCGCTCGCCGATGGCCAGCATTCGTATGGTGCTCAACCTGGCGGTCAGTGTCATCTCCCCTGAAACGGTAGGCGAAGAAATCTTCGGATTGCTCGATAAGGCTAACCGGGAAACAGAAGAGGCACACGACCTGCTGGATAATCTGCTGAAGTGGACCAAGAGTCAGACGGGTCGCATGAATGTGGTTTATCAGGATATGGATCTCAATGAGGTCGTTCCTGGTGTTGTCGATATCTTCGTCATGATTGCCGAGATGAAAAAGGTCAAGCTACAGTTCCTGCCGAATGACGAGAAGTTTGAGGTGCATGCCGATAACGATATGATCAAGACCGTCATCCGTAACTTCATTTCGAATGCCATCAAGTTCTCGAATGAGAATTCCAGTATCGAGGTGTTCATCACCCGTCATGAAGACTTTGCGAAGATCAGCATACGTGACCATGGTGTCGGTATTGCGCCAGACCGTATTGACGGACTATTCCATAAGGGTGAGACAACCTACGGAACGGGAGGTGAGGAAGGCTCTGGACTTGGCTTGCAGCTTTGTGCCGACTTTGCCCGCAAGAATGGCGGTGATGTTATGGTAGAGTCTGTTTTAGGCGAGGGTTCGACGTTCAGCTGTCTGATTCCGCTGAAGAAACAAAACGAAGAAGCAACTGCTTGAAATATGGGGGACAGGTGGTAACCGGCTTGTCATCAGTCAATAAACACAAGGCATTCGAAGAACGGATGCCTTTTTATTTGGCTATTTCAGGGAAAAGTAGTAATTTTGCACCGTTTTTATAATGAACAGGTACATAATATAATAAATAGAAAGAAAACAATGAAAGCATTTGTATTTCCCGGTCAGGGTGCCCAATTCGTAGGAATGGGTAAGGATTTGTATGATAACAACGAGCAGGCAAAGGCTCTGTTTGAGAAGGCTAATGACATTCTGGGCTATCGCATAACAGATATCATGTTCGAAGGAACGGATGAAGACCTGAAGCAGACGAAGGTGACACAGCCTGCCGTCTTCCTGCACTCTGTTATCTCTGCTATCTGCATGGGTGAGAATTTCGACCCGAAGATGACGGCTGGTCACTCGCTGGGTGAGTTCTCGGCATTGGTTGCCGCTGGTGCGTTGTCGTTTGAGGATGGCCTGAAACTGGTGTATGCCCGTGCTATGGCTATGCAGAAGGCTTGTGAGGCACAGCCTTCGACGATGGCAGCCATTATTGGTCTGCCCGATGAGAAGGTCGAGGAAATCTGTACCGCCATTAACGGTGACGGACATGTGGTGGTATGCGCCAACTATAACAACCCTGGCCAGTTGGTTATCAGTGGTAATGTGGAGGCAATTAATGAAGCCTGCGAACAGCTGAAGGCTGCTGGTGCCAAGCGTGCTTTGCCTTTAAAGGTGGGCGGTGCGTTCCATTCTCCCTTGATGCAGCCGGCAAAGGATGAACTTCAGGCTGCCATTGAGCAGACGGAGATAAAGACTCCGAAGTGTCCGGTTTATCAGAATGTTGATGGTAAGCCGCATACTGATCCTCGCGAAATCAAGGAGAACTTGATTTCACAGTTGACCAGTTCCGTACGTTGGACGCAGTGTGTGCAGTCAATGATTGCCGATGGAGCTACAGACTTCACGGAGTGTGGCCCTGGTAAGGCTTTGCAGGGTATGATTGCAAAGATCAACCGTGAAGTGAGTGTACACGGAATCGTTGAGGGTTAAGTTTGTAACTTAAAGGTCAAAGGTTTGAGGTCTTATGGAGAAGATCATTATCTATCAGATATTCACACGTCTTTATGGCAACCGTAACACGACACGTCAGGAGAACGGGTTGTTATCGGAGAATGGTTGTGGCAAGATGAACGACTTGACGAAGTCAGAACTGAACCGCATTGCCACTTTGGGTACGACCCATGTGTGGTTTACTGGTATCATCCGTCATGCTACGAATACCGACTATACTTGTTACGGAATACCCCGTAACCACCCGGCTGTGGTGAAGGGACATGCCGGATCGCCGTATGCCATCATGGACTATTATGACGTCTGTCCTGACCTTGCTGTCAATGTGGAGCAGCGTATGGCAGAGTTCGAAAAACTGGTAGAGCGTACCCATAAGGCTGGTATGAAGGTTGTTATCGACTTCGTACCAAACCATGTGGCACGTGAGTATCACAGCCTCTTCAAGCCTAAAGGCGTGAAAGACCTTGGACAAGGCGACGACCCGCAGCAGGGTTTTACGCCTAACAATAACTTCTACTATTGTCCGGGAGAACGCTTCGCACCCTACTTTGACCTCTATCATGGAGCCTTGGAGCCTTATACGGAAGAGCCGGCCAAGGCGACAGGAAACGATGTGTTCAACAATGCCCCAAGCCGTAACGACTGGTATGAGACGGTGAAGCTGAACTATGGTGTCGATTACTATGCTGGCAGGGTAGGGTACTTCGACCCAGTTCCTTCGACGTGGAAGAAAATGACTGATATTCTGCTGTTCTGGGCAGGTAAGCAGGTCGATGCCTTCCGCTGCGATATGGCTGAGATGGTGCCTGCCGAGTTTTGGGCATACGCCACGGCGAAAGTCCGTAAGAAGTTCCCTCACGTGCAGTTTATCGGCGAGGTATATAATCCCGGTGAGTATCGTCACTATATTGCCAGCGGCTTTGACTATCTGTATGATAAGGTCGGCATGTATGATACCATGCGTGCTGTCATCTGTCATCAGGCTCCTGCCGCCTCTATCACCAGTGCTTGGCAGGCTACAGATGATATTCGTCAGCACATGCTCTACTTCCTCGAGAATCATGACGAGCAGCGTGTGGCCAGCGACTTCTTTGCCGGCAACGGATTGAAGGGTATTCCTGGACTGGTAGCTTCCGTCTTGATGCAGCAGAATCCGTTTATGCTCTACTTCGGTGAGGAATATGGAGAGCGTGGCATGGATAAGGAAGGCTTCAGCGGGCATGACGGACGAACAACCATCTTCGACTACTGGAGCGTAGATACCATCTGCCGTGCAGCATGGAACACGCTCACCGACGAGGAACTTCAGATATACGGTATCCACAAGAAAGTACTCTCTATCGCCAAGAAAGAGAAGGCAATTGCTGAAGGCAGGTTCTTCGATTTGATGTACGTAAACGGTCATCTGGATCGCCAGTATGTCTTTTTGCGTCAGGCCGATTGTGAGAAAGAAGGCGGTAAGGCTGGTAGCGAGCTGCTGCTGGTGGCTGTCAATTTCGACGATCGTCCAGTGAGCATCGGTATCAATATTCCTGCCCATGCCTTTGACTTCCTGGGTATTCCAGAGCGTAAGACCGTTGCAGCCGACCTGCTGAATAGTACCAGGCAGACGCTTCATCTGAAGAAGGATTGCTGTGTGGCAGTCAGGTTAGAGAGTCGTGGGGCGTGTGTCCTGAAGATGAAATTTGGGAAATAGAGAAAAGAGATGAACGACGATTACATTTTGAATGAGCACAACAAGGAGGAGTTTCCTCCTGCGCATACGGCAGAACATCTGTTGAATCAGACAATGATCAGGCTGTTTGGCTGTGAGCGTTCCTTCAATGCCCACATTGAACGGAAGAAGAGCAAGATGTCCTTCAGGCTTGACCACAAGCCCAACCGTCAGGAGGAGCGTGAGATAGAACGTGAGATGCAGCGTCTCATTGATGAGGATCTGCCTGTCACCTTCGAGTATGTGACTCAAGATCAACTGCCCGATGGCATTTCTTTGGACCGTCTGCCCAATGATGTCAGTGAGACGATCCGTCTGGTTCGTATTGGTGACTATGATGTCTGCCCGTGTATCGGCAAGCATGTACGTTCTACTTCCCAGATTGGTACGTTCGAGATGCTTGGCACCAATTGGGATGAACACGAAAAGACATTCCGTGTAAGGTTCAAGATCAAGTAGTTACAACTGAATCTTCATGAATACCGGGAAATGGTCTGAATAGGAGATGTCCTTGGTATAGTAAGATATACCCTTCATGCGTTCGTCGTGGAAGATATAGTCTATGCGGAAAGGCTTTTTGGGTTCGCGGAAGGTGTACATAAATCCGCTGCCACATTCCTTGAATCCGTCAACCAGATTGCCCAGTATCGTATTATAAGTATAGGAATAGGGCACGTCGTTGAAGTCGCCGCAGACGATGCACGGCACTTCGCTTGTCGCTATTTCATTGGCTACTATTTGTGCCTGTGCTGCACGGATTGTCATTCCCAGTGCGTAATTACCGTAGATGGCCTGTATTAGCCGGTTGTTAGCTATACTTCTTCCTGTTGCGGCAATCTTGGATGCCTGATGCAGGGTTCTATTGAATCCAGTTGTCTCCAGGTGCGCATTGAAAACACGTATGGTCTTGCCTTTGACCTCAATGTCAGCCCACATTGCGCTGTTGTTGGTTGCCCAGCCTGTTCCGTCGCCAAGGTCGCTGAAAGGAATGTTTTTCTTGTCTTTGATAGGGTAGCGGCTATAGATTACCATATCGTTCTCGCCCATAGCCATGTGGGGGAAGTATTCCTTGTAGCTGACGGAATTTTTCTTGTCTCCGCTGGCTTCTGCATATTCCTGTATGCAGAGCACGTCAACCTTCTGTCGTTTCATCTGGGCGAGGATGTCCTCTGCCTTGAATCCTGTGGTTTCACGTCCGAATACCTGAACATTGTACGTGGCAATCTTCAGTCCTTTCTGTGAGTCGGCATCATCGGGCTGTGTACGCAGCTGGAGCAGTGTACCCATATAGGGGATGCAGCAGAGTATGGGGAGGATGGGAAGGGCAATCCATTTCCATTTGCGTCGTACACACCAGTAGATGAGCAGTAGCACATTGAGAATGATGAGTATCGGAAGTATATAGACGAGCATTGCCATTGCCGTGTTGCCAGTAGGATTCACACTGCCGCCAAAGAGACCTGCGAACGTGAACACCATAACGACAATGGTGATGATAAGGAACATCAGTGAGAAATAACGATAGACAGCTAATTTTCCCATAAAGAAGAAATTGATGGTTATTCTTTAATGTATCTGTGAACCATTTCAATCAAGTCTTCCACCCTGAACGGCTTGGCAAGGAAATCATCACATCCGGCGGCTTTGGCTTCCCGTATGTTTTCGTCGAAGGCATAGGCACTCAATGCAATGATGGGCACTTCGTGGTTCACTTCCTTGATGATGCGTGTGGCATCCAGGCCGTTCATTTCCGGCATACGGATATCCATCAGGATGAGGTCGGGCTTTTCGTCTTCGTTGTACGTGACGGCTTCGATACCATTCTTGGCCCTAATCAGACGATAGCGTTTTGCCAGCACGATCTTCACCAGTTCGAAGTTGCTGTCCTCGTCTTCAGCCACAAGTACCAGTTTCATGTCTGCCTGACTGGTCTTGGTGCTGACGCGTATGGTTCTGGAATTCGTTGTGATGCGACTGTTCTTCTGAAGACCTCCGATGGTTCCTTCGAAAGGCAGTACGAAGGTAAAGGTAGAGCCTTTTCCCAGTTCTGAACTGACAGAGATGGTTCCACCCATCTTCTCCACGATAATCTTGCTCAGCGGCAGTCCGAGGCCATAGCCGTTCTGCATGGTTTCTGCGTCCTTTGAAACGTATGTCTTGAAGATGTTGGGAAGGTCTTCCTTTGCAATGCCGGAGCCGGTGTCGCTGACATAGAACTCTACGTCCTGTCCGTCGTTGATCATGCGGTAGCCGTAGCTGATGCTTCCGCTTGCCGTGTGCTTGAGTGCATTGCTGATGAGATTCGAGAAAACCTGTGTCAGTCGGTTTTCGTCAGTGATGAGTGTCACCGCCATATTCGGTCTTGTCCAAAGCATGTTCACCGTGTCTGGACAACGGAACTTGAACATCTGTTTCAAGTCCTGGCAGAGGTGGTTAAGGTCGGTATTGGCCTTCTTGATGGTAATTTCACCGGCTTCAACACGCGACAGATCCAGTATTTCGTTGATGAGGCTGAGTAGTCGGGTATTGTTGCTTTCAATGATTTCCATGTATTTCATGCGTTCATCGGCAGAATCCGTCTCACACATGATGCGTGAGAAACCTTCGATGGCATTCAGGGGAGTACGTATCTCATGGCTCATGTTGGCCAGGAACAACGACTTCATACGGCTGGCTTTCTCAGCCTGCTGTGCTTTCTCCTCGTATTCCTTCAGTTTGGCTTCTGCTTCGTCCAGCTGGTTGCTTGCCCTCTGTAGTCGCTGGCTTGCCTCGGCTAATTTCTGTAAAAGAATCTCTTTCTCTTCGTGGTCCGTCATAAATACTGTATATAAATCCCTGCAAAGATAATAAAAAAATTTGAATCCACCTAACTTTTATTTGTTTTTTATCCTCTTTTAGCTTTTTCCCATGCTCCGTTATTTTTGTGGTTACGGAGATAGGTCATGCCACGAAATACGTTGATGTTCATGAACAGGAAGTAGTAGGGGATATACAGCAGTTTGTTCTTCTTGCCTGCCCGTGCCATCAGCCATCCTGCCATAGCTGCCAGATAGAACAGCACCTGCAGGGCGAGGATGATCGTATAGATGATTCCTGCTCCGAGAACGACCAGCGCGATGTTCAGGGGGACGAGTGCCAGCAGGGCAAAGGGCGTGACGGTCCATCGCAGCACCCGATGTGAAAGCAGCTGGAATGCCACAATAGGCTGGCGGAACGGGTTGAGCATTCTGCGAAGTCTCCACGTGCTCTGCAGTCCTCCAGCAGCGATGCGGCGCTTGCGCTTCGACTCCTCTTTCATGTCGGCCGACCCGTACTCCATCGCATAGGCCTGTGAGGTATAGGCGATGCGGCCTCCCTCATCGACCAACAGCATGGACATGATGAAGTCGTCGAGCAGTGTATCCTTGGGCATCTCACGGTAGAGTGGGGTACGTATGGCACAGAGTTCTCCTGCGGCTCCCATCGCAGAGTACAGCTCGTTGTCTAGTCGTTTCAGGGTGCTTTCGTATTTCCAGTACAGTCCTTCGCCTTCGGCCACTGCCTCTCCCTTGCGTCGTGCCATAACGCGTTTCTCGCCAGCAACACAAGCCACCTTGGGGTTCATGAAGCAGCGTACCACTTCCCGGATGCACTGGGTGTTGAGCATCGTGTTGGCATCGGTCATGATGACCAGTGGCGTCTTGACGCTTTTGATACCGTGGTTCAATGCCGCTGTCTTGCCCTCACGTTCAGGTTTATAGACCACTTCCACGTCCTTGTAGGCGGCCAGCCGTTCGTTGGTGTGGTCATTGCTGCCGTCGGTGACCCACAGCACTTTGAGCTTCCCTTGCGGATAATCCAGCTGGTGCGTGTTTTCCATCTTGATACCTACGATGTCCTCTTCGTTATAGGCGCAGATCATCAGCGTCACTTCGGGCAGGTCGATATCGCTGGGCAGCGGGGTCTTGAGCTGACGTGGCCTGAAGAGCCGTTTGATGAGCACCAGTAGGTAGAGCACGACACCATAGCCGATGTAAGTATAGCACACCAGGGCAAAACAAATCCAAAAGATGATTTCCAGTATTAGCATGACTATAGTATATGATTTGTCCTGCAAATGTAGTGAAAAAAAATGATATAAACAAGAAATACGGGAACATTTTTTGTCTGTTCCCGTATTTCCCTATTGCGCTTCCATCTCTTCCTGCATGTCAATGAACTCGCCTTTCTTGTCGTAGAACTCGTATTGCAGGAAGGCAAGTTTCTGGGAAGAGATGATGTTAACACCAAACCCGTACTTCATCTGCCATCTTCGTTTCAGCGAGATGAAGCCTTGATTGATATAGGCAGCTACGTATGGATGTACGTGCAGGTCGAACCGTTTGATGCCTATCTTGTTGACCAGGCGGTCAATCTTGCTCTCTAACTGGTCGGTGAAAAGTATCGACGACTTGATTTTTCCCTTGCCGAAACAGGTGGGACATGTTTCTTCTACATTGACATCCATAGCCGGACGGACACGCTGACGCGTAATCTGCATCAGTCCGAACTTGCTCAGTGGCAGGATGTTGTGTCGTGCTCTGTCTAACTGCATGTTCTTGCACATGCGTTCGTACAGCATCTGTCGGTCTTCGGCAAGGCTCATGTCGATGAAGTCAACCACGATGATGCCGCCCATGTCGCGCAGTCGAAGCTGGCGTGCCAGCTCGTCGGCTGCCCCAAGGTTGGTTTCCAGGGCGTTGGCCTCCTGGCCGTTTTCCTTCTTGATGCGGGTGCCGCTGTTCACATCGACCACGTGCATGGCTTCGGTGTGCTCAATGATGAGGTAGGCTCCGCGTTTGTAGTTGACCGTCTTGCCGAACGATGACTTCAGCTGTTTGGTAACGTTGAAATTGTCGAAGATGGGTACCGTTCCCGTGTAGCGCTTGACGATGTTAGCCTTCTCTGGTGCAATGAGGCCGACATAGTCCTTGATTTGCTGGAAGATTTCCTCGTCATTGACGTAGATGCCGTCGTACGTGGGATTGAACACGTCGCGCAGCAGTGCTACTGCACGGCTTGTTTCCTCAAACACCAGCTGCGGCCGTTCCGTCGTCTTCTGTACCTTTGAGATGGCATCTTCCCAGCGTTTCATCAGGATCTTCAGTTCCGAGTCCAGTTCGGCCACACGCTTTCCTTCTGCCGAAGTGCGTACAATGATGCCGAAGTTCTTGGGTCGGATGCTCTGCATGAGCTGTTTCAGACGTGCCCTTTCTTCGCCTTTCTTGATTTTGGAAGAAACAGAAACTTTATCGTTGAAGGGAATCAGCACGATGAACCGTCCTGCAAAGCTCAGTTCACACGTCAGTCGAGGACCCTTGGTGTTGATAGGCTCCTTAACCACCTGTACCATAACCTCTTGACCTACTTTTAGTGAAGTGGCGATGCTACCGTCTTTTGGCAGGTCTGGCAGGTGCGATGCCTTTGAAATGGGATAAAGCTTCTTTCTGTCGCTCTGTACCTGTTTCAGATACTTTTCATAAGAGCTGAATTGAGTGCCCAGGTCAAGATAGTGCAGGAACGCGTCGCGCTCGGCACCTACATCGACGAAGCATGCATTAAGTCCGGGCATCAGTTTGCGAACCTTTGCCACGTAGATGTTGCCTACGGCAAACGACGCCGACCGCTGCTCGTGCTGGTACTCCACCAGATTCTTGTCTTCGAGCAGTGCGATCGATATGTCTTTCGCCTGGGCATCAATAATAACTTCGCTCGTCATTGTCTTTTGTTTCTGTTCCCTTCCGTTCTGGAAGCGGAACATTCTTTTACTGGGTTAACTAAAATAACACAAAAGGGTGTGTCTGCGGCATAGCTGCCTGACACACTCCTTTCATTTCCTGTACGTCGAACGAATCGTGTAACTGAGCGCTTACTTGCTCTTATGACGATTCTTTCTCAGTCTCTTCTTACGCTTGTGAGTAGCCATCTTGTGGCCCTTCTTCTTCTTTCCGTTTGGCATAATTGTTAATGATTTTTGATAATATTCCTTTTATTTCATCTTCTCGACAAAACTCTTAGCCGGCTTGAAAGCGGGGAAGTCGTGAGCGTCAATCACCAGCGTCGTGTTCTTGGAGATGTTACGAGCAGTCTTCTGTGCACGGTGCTTGACGATGAAGCTGCCGAAGCCACGCAGATACACATTCTCCTTATTGGTTGCAAGGCTCTGACGAATCTCTTCCATGAATGCTTCAACCGTTACTGCTACGTCCTTTTTTGATAGTCCTGTTTGTGCCGAAATTTGGGCAATAATCTGTGCTTTTGTCATAATTCTAATGTATATTTATGATTACTTGTGTTCAAATTGGGTTGCAAAGATACTGATTTTCAGTTAAAAACGAAAAACTTTCGGCGATTTTTTTTGAAAAAAAAACATTTTTTCCTATTTCTCCCCTCCCTTCACCCCCTTTTTTGCCTATATACCTTATTATATAATATAAAAATAACTCAACTTTCGCATGTTAATAACGACCACGAATTTACTGCGAGCACTCGTGGGTCTTCGACAAATCTCACGAATGAAACGAA
>CAJOQT010000115.1 GCA_905236875.1 uncultured Prevotella sp.
GGATTGCGAGGCGAAATGGAACGAGTGTCTCAGCAAGAGCGACGGACGTACCACCATTGCCACCTTCTACCACATGGCGAAGATGGCGGGTGTGGAACTGAAGGATTTTACGAACAGAGATTATTAACGTTTAAATTTGATTATTATGACAACAAAGACTTTATCAACAAAGAAGGCTGCTCCCAAGAAGAAGCAGCAAGTGAAAAAACGTAAGACGTCCTACAAGCCGCAGACATGGGCAGAGGTGTTTGCCAGCGACCAGCTGCCTCCGTTGCCAACGACGCTGCCCAGGATGATTGACGTGACCATCTCGCAGACGCCCGACCTGCTGAAGGGTACGGTGGCGCAGGTAGTGCCGGTGGCTTACTCCATCTACCCGCGAGGACTGGCGTTTGTCTATATCGACAAGCGTAAGCGTGAGTTGCGCATGAACTGTCTGCTCGTAGCCAAGGAGGGCGGCGGAAAGGAGTGTATCACACTACCCATCAAACACATCCTGGACGACGTGCGCCAGCGTGACCGCGTGAACCGTAAGCGGCTCAAAGAGTTCAACGAGAGGTACAACCGTGCACGCTCGGACGAAGAGAAGCCCGAAAGACCTGCGAATTTGGACATTCAGTGGCTCTTTGCCGACATCACCCGTCCCCGTCTGAACCAGGCGATGGAGGACGCTCAAGGAGCATTCCTGTTCCTGAAGCTCAACGAGCTGGAGGACTGGGACAAGGTGGAGGGCTCGAAGGGCAAGGCCAACTCGTTCAGCGTGATGAAGATTGTGGACGACGAGGACAACGACTTCGGTCAGGACCGCGTGGGGGCACAATCGGTAAATGCCGACGGTTGCCTGCGGCTGAACTGGATAGCCGACACCACAGAACCGAAGCTGAAGAAGTACTTCCGACACATTCACGGCGAAGGTCCCATATCGCGCATCACGCTGGGAGGCATCCCCGAGGTTGAGATAGGTTCAGAGATTCCCGTCTTCGGCAGCTACGACAAGAAGTACGACGACAGCATCCTGCCCTTCATCGAGAACCTGAAGGCTGCCAAGGGCATTATCACCTGCAAGCCTGCGGAGAAGATGGTGGAGAAGCTGAAGGCAGAGATTGACGAGTTCAGTACGCTGACACAAGACCGCATCCTCGATTCGCTGTCGCACCGTGCGTTGGTGGCTGCCTTCCGCAAGGCCTGTCTCATCTACGCCGCCAACGGAATGGTGTGGGAAAAGGAGATAGAGGCCTACTGCCGCTGGTCGATGCAAACGGACCTGTATCTGAAGTACAAGCTCTTTGCCGAAGACATCAGCAAAGCCACCGAGTTTTTCGACGAGAAGCCTGGCCCCAAGACCATCCTCTCCGTCGTGGAGACCAACGAGGACGGCGTGTTCACTCTTGAAGCCCTGAAGACGGCCTACGAGAAGGTAGGTAAAGAGCCTAACGAGCGGAGAATCAAGAATGCGCTGAGTCAGTGGCACTGTCGTGGCTACATCGTGACAATGACAAATGACAGTTACAAAAAGACACGGTAGTCCCTCACCATCCTACTACAACCTCCCCCGTCATTCCTTGTAATTCTCAGGAGTGGCGGGGGAAGTGTTTTATGACCTATAGCTATTTTTCTCAGCCCATAGGCACGTTCAGCTTATAGGGCTATACACAGCGGAACCGCCCCCGTTGTGCACCTTTGATACTTATTTGTCGGCATGCTTGTCGGCATGCTTGTCGGCCCATTGCTGGAGGGCTTCGATGTAGCGTTCACAACGGTCGTCATGAAGGCGTTTCTCACGCTGACGGGCGATGAGCTTGTAAATGAGCCAGAGCACGAAGCAGGGCAGGGCTCCTGCAAGGAAGCTGAGCCAGAAGAGCAGGTCGTTGTCCTTGTTCTGCCAGGTGATGATGACTGGCGGTATGCAGAACAGGATGACGAGCCACAGCGGCCCCCGGCGCTTCATGTCCTTCTGCCACTCCAGCAGGTCCTGCTTGCGGTCGATGTATTCATCGAACTCCTCGTCGCTGATGCCGAAATGGCTGGCATGGGGTAGAGTAGGGTCATTCTTATACTTGGAGCGTATAGTAATGATCCTACTCTGTAAAGTCTCCTCAAACAGTGGCGTGTCTATGTATTTTCGGTCAATGTTAAACACGGAACAACTATATTGTTTGACTATTTGACGATTTTACTATTAGCACAGCTTGCGTGAGCCGTCGCCAATGACTACGTCATAGACCTTGGGCTCGTGGCCATACTTCTCGTTGAAGCGCTTCTTGGCGTCGGCAATGAACTGACGGTAGAGGTCGTTTCGCACAAGGTTGATGGTGCAACCGCCGAAGCCGCCGCCCATGATGCGTGAGCCCGTTACACCGTTCTCGCGGGCAATGTCGTTGAGGAAGTCGAGTTCCTCGCAGCTGACCTCATAGTCCTTTGACAGGCCTTCGTGTGTCTGGTACATCAGTTCGCCGACCTTCTCGTAGTCGCCTTCAACCAATGCGTCGCAGACAGCCAGTACGCGGTCTTTCTCTCCGAGTACGAACTTGGCGCGCTTGTAGTCTTCTTCGCCTACCTCGCTGCGTACCTCGTCGAGCTGCTCCCACGTGCAGTCGCGCAGGGTCTCGAACTTGCCCTCCGGATGCTTCTCTTGAATGTGCTTGACCACGTTCTCGCAGGAGTTGCGGCGGTCGTTGTAGGGTGAACCAGCCAGCTGGTGCTTGACGACGCTGTCGAGCAATACCAGACGGTAGCCGTCGGGCTTGAAGGGGAAGTACTCGAACTCACGGCTGCGGCAGTCGAGGCGCATCAGACAGCCTGCCTTTCCGAAGACGCTGGCAAACTGGTCCATGATACCGCAGTTGACACCGCAGTAGTTATGCTCGGTAGCCTGACCGGCCAGCACCATATCCCACTGTGAGACCTTATTGTCGCCGAAGAGATCGTTCAGGCCACAGGCGAAGCAGCTCTCCATAGCGGCAGAAGAAGACATGCCGGCACCGAGGGGAACGTCACCTGCGAAGGCGATGTTGTATCCCTTGACGGGTACGCCAAGCTTCTGCATCTCCTTGGAGATACCGTAGATGTAGCGTGCCCAAGATGCACGGGGACCTGCGGGGTCGTTCAGGTGGAAATCGACACGGTCTTTCAGGTCGATGGCATATGCCATGATGGTGTCTTCTGTCCCGTTGGGGCGCATCTCGGCCATGACACCCTTATCTACTGCTCCCGGGAATACGAACCCGCCGTTGTAGTCGGTGTGCTCACCAATGAGGTTAATACGGCCTGGGGAGGCATATACGTTGCCGGTCTTGCCATCAAAGTGCTTGATGAAGCGGCTTCTTACAAATTCAATGTCCATCATAATGATTTGAGATTTGAGATTTGAGATTTGAGGTTTGAGATTTATTATAAATGTTGATTGTTACTTGAGCTTTAAGATTTGAGGCTTTGTTGCCTTTACTATCTTGACGAGGACAGCATAGATTCGGTTCCAATCTTGGAAAAGCGAGTCGTATTGTACGTCGTCAAGATAGTTGGCACGATGTAGGAGGTCTATCCAAAAGCCAGACTCACTGGCCTCTTTTAGTGCAACACTCATTTTGTATGCAAAGTCCTCTCGGCTATGAGCGTTCTTCCCCTCAAAGGAGTTGGCACCGATGCTCGTTCCTGAACGTAGCAACTGCTTGGATATGACATATTCCTTCTTTTCGTCGGTAAGATATTTGTACAGGTTGACTATTCGCAAGGCAAAGTCGCTGGCAAGCTCGTAGATGTTGTTTGCAACTTCTTGTTCCATAGTCTATCCTAAAAATCTCAAACCTCAAATCTCAAATCTCAAATAATGATTATTCCACAGGGATATCCTTGTTGACGTTTTTGCAGCCGATGAGGGCGTAGTAGAACATGTAGCCGACAGCGAGGAGATAAACGAAATAGCTCGGCATGTAACCCATCATGTCAGCAAAGAAGTTCTGAACTACAGGTACTACGCCACCACCAACGACCATCATCATAAAGATACCCGATGCCTGTGCTGTGTATTTGCCCAGTCCTTCCGTAGCCAGGTTGAAGATGGAGGCCCACATGATGGAAGTGCAAATACCGCAGAGCACCAACAGCAGAACGCTGAGGGGCACAACGGCAGAGGTAAATGAGAAGGTCATGATGTTAAACAGCGGCATAGTGACCGTTATAGTCTTCGGCAGCAACATTGCGGCCAATATCAGCACCATTGCCGTGAAGGTTGTAGCCAACATAAGTTGCCGAGAAGAGATCTTACCGGCAATAAATCCTGCACACATACGACCAATCAACATAAGCAGCCAATACATAGCAGCAACGGCTCCACCGATGGTGGCTGCGTTCTCCAGAAGACCGGCTCCCTTGTCTGTCGTGTCAGAGAGGTAATACATGGCTCCACTTGGGATACCGACCTCTACACCTACATAGAAGAAGATGGCGATGACTCCCAACGTACAATGACGGAACGACCAGGGTGAGTGCTCGAACTTGGTCTCGGCAGTAACCTTACCCAGTTCCGGGTCTTGAATAGGAATGAACAGCAGGGCAATGAATGCCAATGCGAATACTGCCATTGCGATATACATGACCAGGTTGACGTCGGCCATCTTGGTTGTCGCTGTAACGGTTCCAATCAGCGCACCGACAAGCATCGGGGTCAATGTTCCTGTCAATGAATTCAGGGTACCGCCAATGAGGTTGAGCTGGTTGCCACGGTTTCCGCCGCCGCCCAGCAGGTTGAGCATCGGGTTTACAACGGTGTTCAGAATACAGACGGAGAAACCGCTGATGAAGGCACCGAGCAGGTAGATGCAGAATCCTGTAATGCCGGAAGACATACCGGACAGGAACTGAATCAGAACTCCTACGAAACCAACGGCAATACCGATGAGTGCGGTTTTCTTGTAACCCACCTTGGTCAGCATCTTACCGGCAGGAATACCCATGAACAGGTATGCAAAGAAGTTCATGAAGTTACCCATGATACCCAGCACGTTAGAACCGCCGATTTCCGGCTGGTTCTTCCAGATAACACCGATGGGGGCGCCAAGATTCGTCACGAACGCAATCATGGCATAGAGGAAGAACATTGTTATAATGGCAATGAGACTTCCATTCACTTTCTGTTGATTACTCATAATAGTTTTCGATTTGTTGTTTATTGGTTAAAAAATAGATTTACGGATTCCCGATATTGATTCTGTCATATAGCCAACCGGGAATCCGTAAATCGTCAATTACTTCTCTACGCCAAAGCGATAGATGGTCTTCTGCTTGTAACGCTCACCGGGATACAATACCACGCTGGGGAAGTAAGGACGGTTGGGCGTGTCGGGGAAGTGCTGGGCCTCTAAGCAGACAGCCGAGCGGTAGGGGAACGTACAGTCGTTGGCTCCCTTGTAGCCAGTGGCATAGTTGGCTGTGTAGAGCTGCAGGCCGGGTTCGGTCGTGTAGCACTCCAGGGTGCGTCCGCTCTTCGGGTCCTTGATCCTGGCAGCAAAGCTCAGTTCCTTTTCTTCGCGCTTGTTCAGTACGTAGTTGTGGTCAAAGCCCTTGCCGAACTTGATCTGCTCGTCGTCGGCATTGATGTCCTTTCCGAAGTTCTTTGGCGTACGGAAGTCGAACGGTGTGCCCTCTACCTTCAGGATCTCACCCGTAGGAATAGCCGTTGCGTCGGTGGGGAGATAGAAGTCGGCATTGATTTCACAGATCTGGTCCTCAATCGTCGGAGTGGGGTCGGCCGTGCCTGCCAGCGAGAAGAATGCGTGGTGTGTCAGGTTGACGATGGTCTTCTTGTTGGTGGTTGCCAGATACTCGATAACCAGTTCGTTGAGATCGGTGAACGTAAACTCTACGGTTACGTCCAGCTCGCCGGTAAATCCTTCCTCACCATAGGAAGAGATGCGGTGCAGCGCCAGGGAGCGGGGACCCATCTGACGGGCATCCCATACCTTGGCATTGAAGCCGCAGTTACCTCCATGCAGGTGGTTGGGGCCGTCGTTGAGCGCGAGCTGGTAGTCCTTTCCGTTCAGGGTGAACTGTCCCTTGCAGATACGGTTGCCCCAGCGTCCGATCAGCGTGGAGAGGTAAGGCTCGTTACCGCTCATGAGTTGTTTGATACTGCCATGTCCCTGAATGACGTTGGCTACTTTTCCATCCTTGTCAGGTACCATAATAGCACAAATGGCACCTCCATAGTTAGAGATGGCCACTTCATAGCCCAAACGGTTCTTAAGGATGTACAAATCGGTTTTCTTACCATTGATAGTGGTCTGGAAGTCCTTACGCTTCAGGCCACAGAGATTCGCTGTTTCTGTGGAATTTGCCATAATGATTCTTTTTTAGTTACGATAGTTGTTTGCAAAGTAACTGAAAAAAGTCGAATTGAACAAACTTAACGCACTAAAAAACGTTCAATGGAGTGTTAAAAACACCTAAATGCAATTTTTCAGGAAATCGGCAACCACGTAACTGCTGCCTCCAATGAAGACAAAATCTTCGCGTGCGACGACCTCCCGAACCATCTTATAGGCCTCATAGACAGAGGGAAAGGCGTTCCCGTTCAGTCCGTTTTCGTTGGCTATCAACAACAGTTTTGCCTCTGGAATGCCCCGTTTGCTTTCCGGCTTGGTAAAATAGTAGATGGCATCCTTGGGTAGCAGTTTCATAACGTTTGTCACGTCTTTGTCATCTACCATGCCGAAAACGATGTGCATGTTCCGGCACTTCACGTTCGCCAGTTGACGGCTCAGGTATTCCCAGCCGGCCAGGTTGTGACCTGTGTCGCAGACCACCTGCGGATTGGTCTTCACCGTCTGCCAGCGCCCCTGCAGGCCGGTCAGCTCGCAAACCTTGCCCAACCCCTGTTGTATCTCTTCGCGGCATTTCGCCTGATTTTCCGTCTTGCGACATTCGCACAACAGGCCGATTTTCTCTAACTGCCTGACGGCACAGAGTATGGTATTGGTGTTCCTGACCTGGTAAAGGCCGCCTAACTCTCCCTTCAGCTCACCGTAACTGGCTGTCTGGTAGAGCATGGTGCCGTCTTTCTGTGCCTCGGCGCTCAACACCTCCGGCTGGTCTTCGGCAAAGATGATGGGTGCCTGTGCCTCACGGGCTTTGTCTTCGAACACGCCCCGTGTCCCGTCTGTTGCCTCACCGATGACGACGGGTGTCATTTGCTTGATGATGCCGGCCTTTTCAGCGGCAATCTTCTCCAGCGTGTCACCCAGGAACTGTGTGTGGTCGAAGCTGATGTTGGTGATGACTGACAGCATGGGGCTGATGATGTTCGTGCAGTCCAGTCGTCCGCCCAGTCCTACCTCCACAACGGCAACATCGATGTGCATGTCGCTGAAGTACTTGAAGGCCATAGCAGTGGCCAGTTCGAAGAAGGTGGGATGAAGCGGTTCGAAGAAGGAACGTTCCTTCTCGACGAAATCCACGACATAGTCCTTGCTGATGGGGGTGCCGTTGATGCGGATGCGTTCACGGTAATCGACGAGATGGGGTGAGGTATATAGTCCTACCTTGTAGCCGCATGACTGTAGGATTGCCGCCAGTGTGTGGGAACAGGATCCCTTGCCGTTGGTGCCTGCCACGTGGATGGTACGGTAGTTCCGGTGAGGATGGTCAAAGTGTTCGTCGAGTGCCTTCGTGTTTGCCAGGCCTTCCTTATAGCCGGAAGCCCCCTGCTTCTCAAACATGGGAAGCTGGCTGAACAGGTAATTGCATGTCTCCTGGTAGTTCATAAACCTCAAACCTCAAATCTCAAACCTCAAATCTCAAACCTCAAATCCTAACTAAAGGTAATATCTATTAATACATAAATTCGAGTGGAAGCCGTTCCGTAGAATTCGATTCTTTCGGACTCTCACCCTCAGAAGAGGAGTA
>CAJOQT010000116.1 GCA_905236875.1 uncultured Prevotella sp.
ATACGTGATGAAAAACTATTCTTCTGCATTGGCGACGTCAGTGGCAAGGGTGCGCCTTCGGCCATGCTGATGGCGGTCACTCATGGATTGTTCCGCTCGGCTTCTGCCCACGATAGCAATCCTGCCCGTATCATGGAGGCTATCAACGAGGTCGCCTGTCAGAGAAATGAATCGAACATGTTTGTCACTATGTTTGTCGGCGTGCTTGATTTGCCCACAGGACATCTGCGTTATTGTGATGCGGGGCATGACGCACCGTTCGTTTTAAGTGACAAGGGAAAAGCGACAAGTGAAAAGTTGGCAATCGCTTTAGACGTAAAGCCCCATCTGCCCATTGGTGTGTATGACGATACGAAATATACCGTTCAGGAGATATCTATACGGCCTGGCAGTATTATCTTCCTCTATACCGACGGACTGACGGAGGCAAAGAATGCGGAACACAAACTGTTTGGCTTGGAGCGCATACAGGCTGTTCTCAACACCTGCGCCGATAACGATTCCAAAGAGATTCTGGAGAAAATAACCAAATCTGTCGATAGTTTCGTGAAGCATGCCGAACAGAGTGACGACCTGACCATGCTGGTTATCCGATATACGCCTAAGCAGTTTGAAAACACGCTGACGGAATGAATATATTTTTAATAAAAACCTAATAAAATAATTGATTATGAATACTAAAATTGAAGAAATCGACGGCAAGTATGTTGCCACGTTAGAAGGTGAGATGGATACTTTTGCAGCTACTGAGGCAGAGAAGATTTTAGAACCGCTCTACAAAACCAATGGCAAAGACGTCATCATCGACTGCAAGGGTCTGGAGTATATTGCATCAAGTGGTCTGCGCATATTGCTGAGCATCCTGAAAGGTGCCAAGGCCTGCGGCAGCAAGGTCGTGATGAAGGATGTCAATGACGACATTAAGAACGTATTCAGACTCACAGGCTTCATCAGCATCTTCGAATTTGAGTAATAAAATGGCTATGAGACGGATATTGTTGTCTGCTGCATTTCTCATTTCTCATTCCTCATTTCTCATTCCTTCCGGTTGGGCTCAGAAGGACTCTATTAATAAAATAAGTCTCGGTCTGGAAATGGTGACCCATGGTGAGACGTGTGGTGGCGGATTGCCGAGATCTGACGATAAGACTGTAAGTGAAGACCAGTCGCATTTCCTCTTTGGGCGTACCCGCATAAATGTAGATTATGAAAGACGGGGATTGCAGGCTCATGCTGTCATTCAGAACTTGGCAGTATGGGGTATGAGTGGTAATCAGGCTCTCAATCTTTATGAAGGTTGGGTGAAGATGACTGCCAGGAATGGCCTTTTCGTCCAAGCGGGACGTGTGGCACTGGCATACGATGATGAGCGCATTATCGGCCCTAACGACTTTGCCACTGCAGCCCTGTCGCATGACATTGTCCGGACGGGCTACGAAGGCTCTGGCCATAAGGTGCATGTCATACTGGCCTACAATCAAAATGCAGAGAATGTCTATAGTAGCACCTATTACGATGGTGGTGCACAACACTACAAAACCATGCAGACCGTATGGTATCATTATGATGTACAAGAATTCCCATTGGGAGCCTCGCTGCTTTTTATGAACTTAGGCCTGCAGGCAGGCGAATATAAGGTAGTCCAGGATAAGATTTTGGAGGATGAGGACAATCCCCCTTGTACCGAGTATCAGCAAATGTGGGGTGGCTACCTCAATTTCCATCCCAAGTACCTCACACTTGAAGGCTCGTACTACAGGCAGACGGGTAAGTTTGTGTACGAGGATAAACATTCCAAACCTATCAAGGCTTGGATGGCCAGTGTGAAAGCCACTGTCAAACCTGCTGACAGTTACGGTTTTGAACTGGGTTACGACTATTTAAGCGGCGACGACTATGTACCGGTTGCCTATGGTGGCCCTCTTGTCATGGTGAATCACCCTGAGATAAAAGGCTTTACGCCACTCTATGGTTCGCGTACCAAGTTTTACGGTATCATGGACTATTTCTATACGAGTGCTTACACCAATGGCTTCACGCCTGGTCTGCAGAATGCCTTCTTGGGTGTCTTCGGCAACCCCACTGGCAAACTGAATTGTAGTGCCACCTACCACTATCTCGCTGTAGCCACCGAACTCGATGGACTCAATCGCACACTGGGGCACAGTATCGAACTTCAGGCCAGTTATCAGTTTTCAAAAGATATTACCCTTATGGCTGGCTACACCCGGATGTATGGTACAGAAACGATGGCTTGTCTGAAGCAGGACGGTAGCAGCAAAAGCGCCCACTGGGGCTGGTTCACATTAGCTGTTTCCCCTAGCCTATTCACGACTAAATGGTAATTAAGGAGTTCTTTGACCTAATGGTACAAAGCGACCAGAGGTCGAGCGAAGTAGTTAAGAAGCTAAAGGAATTATATGGAAAAGTCTTTTTCATCGAAAATCGGAGTCCTCTTGGCTGCTGCAGGCAGTGCCGTAGGACTGGGTAGTATCTGGAAATTCCCATACGTCGTGGGAGAAAACGGCGGCGGGGCATTCATCATCCTGTATATCGTCTGTTCGCTGGTATTCGGACTGCCCTTGGTGATGAACGAGTTCCTGATAGGCAAGCTGTCGGGCAAGAGCGCGTATGGAGCTTATCGCAGTTTGAGCGGAACGAGCCGGTGGCTGTGGCTCTCATGGACGAACCTGCTGTGTGTACTGGCCATCATGAGCTTCTATTTTGTGGTTACAGGATGGTGTCTTTACTATATGGTAGAGGCCATGTCGAACACGTTCGCCGGTATGGATGCCAAAGCACTGACAGCACACTTTGATACGTTTGAGGGACATGCCTTTCAGATGATTATGTATGCCATCATCGCCATTGTGCTGACGGCTTCGGTGTTGTGGTTCGACGTCAACAAGGGCATTGAGCGACTGAGCAAGATTCTCATGCCGCTACTGTTCCTCATCTTAATATTCATGGCTGTCCACATGGTATTCATCGACGGCGGCACCACCGGATTAAAGTATCTGTTCGAGCCTGATTTCTCGAAAATCACTTCGAAGGCGATTATGCAGGCGATGGGACTCAGCTTCTTCACATTGTCCGTAGGTGTGGGCGCACTCATCACGTATGGCGGTTACATGCCCAAGGATCAGAACGTCACTTCGACGTCAGTGCAAATGATCGTGCTTGTCCTCATTGTATCTTTGCTGGCAGGCATGATCGTCTTTCCGGCTGTGTTTGCCTACGGGTTCAGTCCGGCAGAAGGACCGGAACTGACATTCGTCACGCTGCCGGCTGTGTTCCAGCACATGTTCAGTCCGGCAATAACCTGCACGATTTTCTTTGCACTGATGAGTGTCGCAGCCATCACATCTACCATCTCTATGATGGAGGTGATGGTGGCATTCACCTGTGAAGCAGCATCAGACAGCAAGTGGCCGCTCAACAGACATCAAAGTGTGGTTGTGGTGTCCGTGATACTGATACTTGTCAATGTACTGTGCGTTCTGTCGATGACAGGCCATGTCAACTGGCTCAACGTGATGGGGCAGAACCTGTTCGACTCTGCCAATACTTTTGTCAATAACATCTTGATGCCTGTTGGCGCATTGGGAGGGGCCTTGTTCACAGGATGGTTCGTTCCGAAGGCGAGGTATCAGGGGTCACGCGTGGGTTCATTCCTTTACCTGGTTGTGTTGCGCTGGCTCGTTCCCATAGCCATCGTCATCATTTTCCTCGACTCTGTCAATATTATATAAAACGATTCTACTACCCTATTATACAATAACTTAAAAACCATCATAAAATGAAATCATCTTTGAGTCAAAGTCAGTTGGGCGTCTATTACGCCTGTGTCACCAATAATGACGGGTTGACAAATTATCAGAATCCAGTGCTTTTGGACATCCCGAAGGATGTGGATGTAGAGCAGGTGCGCAAAGCCGTTTATGAGGCCCTCTGTGCGCATCCCTATATAGCCTCACGCATTGTCGTGAACGAAGAAGGAGTGCCTGAGATGGAAAGCGGTACCTTCCCTGTCATGGAAGAGGCTGTGCCGTTGATTCCCACAGGCTCCATAGAGGACGTGAAGCCTGGCTTTGCCAGGACAATGGCTATTGACGGAGAGCGGCTGTACCGCTGCGAACTTTATCAGACGCACTCGGGAGAGTCCTGGTTATATATAGACTTCCACCATGTGATAGCTGACGGGTTCTCTGTGGTGCTGATGCTGCGGGAGATAGAACGCTGCTTCAATGGGGAAAAGCCCGCCGGTGAAACGATGGACGGTGGTGCTATAGCACAAGAAGAGGCGGCTCTGCGTGCCGACGAAGCCAAGATGGCTGAGGCACGGGAGTGGTATGGGAAGACTTTCTGCGATGCTGTGGAGACCGACTCCCTGCCGATTCCACAGAATACGCAGGGGAACGCCCCTGCCAGAATGTGTCTCAAATACTATCCGTTAAGCGTCTCCAGGGAGGAAGTCCAAACTGTCATGAGTCGCTTCAACATCAAGGAGGGCACCTTGATGCAGGCTGCGTGGGCATTGCTGCTGGCAGCCTACAGCGCTGAAGACAAAGCGTCGTATAGTACACTCTATTTCGGCCGTGGAGACCGGTGTACGCGTTCTACCGTCACGATGACGGTCCACACACTGCCCGTATTTCTCCAGTCACGTGGCGAGGAACCCTTGGAGGAACTGTTCGCAGCCCTGACAGAGCAGATGGAAGCCACCAAGCGAATGCAATACTACACCTATCAGGATGCCGTGAAAGATTTAGGGCTGAACAACCAGGTGATGTTTGTCTATCATGGCTCTGTGTTAGACACCAATGAGAAGTTGCGTTTCGGAGAAAGCAAGGTGACCTATCATGACCTGAGGAAGCAGATACCAGGATGGAAACTGGTGGCTGAGCTCTTTGAAAAAGGAGGTATATATTCCCTAAAACTGGGTTATAGCCATGCCGACTATTCGGATGCATTCATGACAGAGCTGACGGCCTGCTACAGCGCCATCATCCGTTCCATGCTCACAGCCAGTCAAGTGAGAGATCTGGAATATGCCACCAAGGAACAGATCGAGTGGCTGAACGGACTGAATCCTGACCTCAGCACCCAGCCTTCACTTCCTACTTTGGTAGAGCGTTTCAAGCAACACGTGGCCGAGCGTCCGAACGATATCTTCTGCGTGGCCGGCAACAAACGGCTGACCTTCGCCGAGGTCGATAAGCTTACCGATACCATCGACCCGTCATATACCGTCCGCTGCGGCGAACGTGTGGTGGGATTCTCCGTGCCCCGAGACGAAAAGATGGTGCTGGCACCCCTGGCTATCGCCAAAGCCGGCCTCACTCAGCTGCCGTTGGACAGCAGCTATCCCGAGGAACGGCTGGAGTTCATGAAACAGGATGCAGCGGCATACGACGGCACCGATGCTTTGGTACTGCTTTACACCAGCGGCACCACCGGTACACCCAAGGGTGTGATACTGAGTGAAGAGAACTTCCGCATCTTCACCTATTTCCACGTCAAGCATACCGGTCTGAAAGTCGGTTCACGCTATGCCACCTACGCCGGTTACGGCTTCGATGCCTACCAACACGACCTCTGGGCCTGCGTATGGGCTGGTGCTACTATATATATTTTACAGGATGACATACGATTCAATCTGGAGAGTATCTATGAATATATCTGCAAGGAAGGCATCACCCACTGCTTTATGACCACGCAGATGGCCACGCAGATGGCTCTCAACTATCCCGACATCCCGGGACTCCAGTATCTTGGAACGGGCGGTGAGAAGCTCATGAGCCTGAATCCGCCGTCATACGCCCTGCTCAACGCATACGGTCCCACGGAAACCACCTGCTATGTATGCAGCCATTATGTAGATAAGAACGAGCCTAACATTCCCATCGGCAAACCGAATGATTATGTGGAACTCTATATTGTAAATCGTTTCGGAAAGCAAGTACCTTGGGGCTCTTCCGGTGAGCTGATTATTGCCGGTCCACAGGTGGGACTGGGTTACTTGAACCAGCCCGAGAGAACGGCCGCAGCCTTTGTGGAATGGAACGGAAAGCGCGTGTATCGTACCGGCGACATCGTACGTTACCGTGAAAACGGCGACATCGAATTCGTAGGCCGCAAAGACGGTCAGGTGAAGATTCGCGGTTTCCGCATCGAGCTGAAGGAAGTGGAAGCTGTCATCCGGCAGTTCCCCGGCATCAAGGATGCTACCGTTCAGGCCTTCGACTATCCCACCGGCGGAAAATACATTGCCGCATATATCGTTGCCGATGAACAGATTGACGTCAAGGCAATGAACAGCTTCATCATGGATCAGAAGCCGCCTTATATGGTACCTGCTGCAACTATGCAGATTGATGCCATCCCGCTGAACCAGAACCAGAAGGTGAACCGCCGTGCGCTGCCGGAACCAGTCTTCGGTGCTGCCAAAGAAACAGAGGAGACATCTGCTGCGCCGCTCAATATCCTTGAGGAGCAACTGAAGGAAATCGTGGCCGACGTGTTGAATACCGACGCTTTCGGTATTACCACCGACCTCCGCTACGTAGGTCTCACCTCCATTCTGGCCATCAAGGTGGCTACGCAGATATACAAGCGTTTCGGCATACAGCTGGATGCCAAGTTCCTCACTCAGGGTGCCAACATCCAGACAGTAGAGAACGAAATCCTCAGACAGGCTCTCCTCCAACCCCTCCCTACGAGGGAAGGGAGTGATTACTCTCAAGAATCCCGGCTATCTACTCCCCTCACTTACAGGGAGGGGCAGGGGGTAGGTCTCTCCTATGCTCAGACCGGCGTGTATTTCGACTGCATGAAGAATCCTACCTCAACGCTGTATAACACCCCTGTGTGCCTCACCTTCCCCGTAGAAACCGATGCAGAAGCGCTGAAGAAGGCTACGGTGCAGGCTGCGGAGAATCATCCGGCGCTCTTCGTACAGTTTACGACCAACGAGAACGGTGTCATGCAGGTGATGGGCGACCGTGAGAGACCGGTAGAGGTAGAAGACTATACCATGAGCGAAGAGGAAGCACTCGCTTTCCGCCACGGATTCGTTCGACCCTTCAATCTGGGTAAGGACCGTCTCTTCCGTTTAGCCACCGTCCGTACGGAAAAAGCACTTTACCTGTATTGCGACATTCATCACCTGGTGTGCGACGGCTATTCCTACGACTTGTTCATACACGAAATCTGTGACCTCATGGATGGTAAGGAGATTGAGCCGGAAATGTGCAGCTACAATCAGTTCGTTACTGAGCAGAAGGCTGCCGAAAAGGGCGAGGCCTTTGCCGAGGCTGCCGAGTTCTTCAAGCAGCGACTGGGCGAGGTGGAGGAAGTGACAGAGCTGGCTCCCGATCTCACCAATCCCCGTCCGCAGGGCGAGAACGGCCGCGTATGGGCTCCCATCGTGTGGGACGATGCTGAGCAGTTGGCCAAGCAGCAGGGCGTGAAGCCTTCGGCCGTACTGCTGAGTGCCGTCTTCTATAGTCTTGCCCGTTTCTCGGGGAACGACCAAGTATGCATCACCACTATCTCCAACGGCCGCAGCAACCTGAAGGTGGCCAATACGATGGGTATGTTTGTGAACACCCTTGCGCTCTCTTCCAAGATAGGTTCCCAGAGTGTGCAGGAGTTCCTGCATGAGAGTGCCGATACCTTCGAGCAGACCCTTGCCCACGAGAACTATCCCTTTGCACGTATCGCCGCCGACTTCGGTCTCAAGGCAGACATCATGTTCGCCTACCAGATGGGTGTGCTGAGCGATTACCGTGTAGGCGGTAAGAAGGTGACGGCTGACGAGACAATGGAGCTGAATGTTCCTAAGTTCAAGATCGCTTTCTACATCACCGACGAAAGCGGTGAGCCCGTCGTAGCTATCGAATACGACAACGGACAATACAGCGAGGCCATGATGCAGAATCTTGCACAGAGTGTGAGCAACGCCGTGAGCGCTTTCGCTGCCGCTGCCGACAAACCGCTGCGCAGTATCTCGCTCATGGACGGCGCTGGCATCAGCCTGCTGGATTCCTTTAACCAGACAGCTGTAGATTACGACAACACGCAGACCATCGTTTCGCTGTTCCGCCGTCAGGTGGCAGAGACGCCCGACAATCTGGCCGTTGTCTATCATGACGTTCGGCTGACCTATCAAGAGGTGGATGATATCAGTGACCGCATCGCCGGATACATCGCTGGCAAGGGACTGGGATTAGAAGATGTTGTGTCTGTGCTGATTCCACGCTGCGAGTGGATGGCTATTGCCTCAATGGGTGTGCTGAAAGCCGGCTGTGCCTATCAGCCACTGGATCCGTCGTACCCGAAGGAGCGTCTGAACTTTATGATGAAGGATGCCAACGCGAAACTGCTGATAGCAGATGAGGAACTGCGCCCCATCGTCGATGAATACAAAGGCGAAGTATTGCTGACGAAAGACCTTATGAATCTTCCAGCCCTCACGGCGGAAGCAAACTCTAAACTCTCAACTCTAAACTCTCAACTGTCCCCCTCGAGTCTCTTCATCCTGCTCTATACCTCCGGCTCTACGGGCAATCCGAAGGGCTGTCAGCTGGAGCACGGCAACCTGACTGCGTTCTGCCATTGGTTCCAGCGTTACTACGACCTGAAGCCTGGCGACAAGGTGGCCGCCTACGCCAGCTACGGCTTCGACGCCTGCATGATGGATATGTATCCGGCGCTGACATCAGGTGCAGCCGTTGTGATAGTGGGTGATGACATCCGTCTGAACCTTCCCGACCTGAATATCTATTTCAACGAGGAAGGCGTGACCCACTCGTTCATGACGACACAGGTAGGCTGTCAGTTTGCGATGAACTGCGACAACCACTCGCTGCGTCACCTCTCGGTCGGTGGTGAAAAGATCTTGCCGCTCACGCCGCCTACTGCCTATCAGCTGCACAATGGCTATGGTCCTACGGAGTGTACCATCTTCACGACCACCTATCCGTTGACAGAGTTCGAGCAGAATGCGCCTATCGGCAAGCCGTTGGACAACCTGCAGCTCTATATCGTGGATAAGGACTTGAACCGCCTGCCGCTGGGCGCTGCCGGTGAGATGCTGGTGTCCGGTCCGCAGGTGAGCCGCGGCTACCTGAACCTGCCGGAGAAGACGGCCGACACCTATATCCAATGGAACGGGAAGCGCTGCTACCGTACCGGCGATGTGGTGCGCTATCTGGCTGACGGCAATATCCAGTTTGTGGGACGCCGCGACGGTCAGGTGAAGATCCGTGGTTTCCGCATCGAGCTCAAGGAGGTAGAATCAGTCATTCGCGAGTTCCCGGGCATTGGCGATGCTACCGTGCAGGCTTTCGACTATCCCAATGGCGGTAAGTTCATCGCGGCATACGTGGTGAGCGACCAGCAGATTGATATTCAGGCACTGAACGCCTTCATCCGTGAACGTAAGCCACCTTATATGGTACCTGCTGCCACCATGCAGATTCCCAGTATTCCACTGAACCAGAACCAGAAAGTGAACCGCAGGGCCCTGCCCGCACCGCAGATACAGGTGGAAGAGCATGATTTCGTGGCACCTGCGAATGATCTGGAGAAACTGTTCTGTGAAATCTTCGCCGGCATCCTGTCCCTCGACAAGGTGGGTGCCACCGATAATTTCTTTGAGATGGGCGGCACGTCGCTGATGGTGACCAAAGTAGTCATCGAGGCCGACAAGGCCGGACATCATGTGGCATACGGCGATGTGTTCGATCATCCCACGCCGCGCCTTCTGGCACAGTTTGTGGGAGGTGAAGCACCTGCAGATATGACAGACACCGAGATTGAGAACTTCGATTATACGGGCATTGATGCCCTGTTGCAGCACAACAATATCGAGACGTTCCTCAAGGGTGAGCGTCAGCAGCTGGGCAATGTCCTCCTGACTGGTGCCACAGGCTATCTGGGCATCCATGTGCTGCGTGAACTCATCAAATCCGACGCCACCACCATCACATGCTTCGTGCGCGGCAAGGATCAGGCTTCCGCTGAACACCGACTCAAGAACCTGCTGTTCTATTACTTCGAGACATCATTCAAAGATCTCTTCGGCAGCCGACTCTTTGTGGTGAATGGTGACGTGACGCAGGATTTCTCAGACATCATACCTCAGACATCATCCATCGATACCGTATTCAACTGTGCCGCCAACGTGAAGCATTACTCCAAAGGCACGGACATTGAGGATGTGAACATCGGCGGTGCCCAGCGTTGCGTGGAGCTCTGTCTGAAGACCGGTGCCCGACTCGTGCATATCTCCACGACCTCGGTGGCTGAGATATGGGTTGACCGTGGCGACGGTGGACAGGTGCCCATGCTCGATGAGCGCAAACTCTGGTTCGGCCAGTTCCTTGACAACCGTTACATCCACTCCAAGTTCCTGGCCGAGCGTCTGATACTGGATGCCGTTGTTCACCATGGCTTGAGTGCCAAGGTGATGCGTGTGGGTAATCTGGCACCGCGCAGTGCCGACGGTGAGTTCCAGGCAAACTTCAACACGAACAGCTATATGGGACGACTCAAGGTGTTCCACACACTGGGCTGTTGTCCCTACGACGGTTATGACGAATATACCGAGATGTCGCCTATCGACGAAACGGCCAAGGCTGTGGTGCTCCTTGCTTCCACGCCGAAGGAATGTACCGTGTTCCAACCGTTCAATAACCACACAGAGCTGTTGGGCGATGTCCTCCAACTCATGGAGAAGGTAGGCAGGGAAATGCATTTTGTTGAAGCAGACGAATTTGAACAGACTGTTGCTGTTGCCGGACAAGACCCAGAGAAGGCTAAGCAGCTCGCAGCCATTCTGGCTTATCAAGACGTTGCCCACGGACAAAAGACAGCGATTATCGAGCGCGACAACCGTTACACCTGCTCTGTTCTACACCGTCTTGGCTTCCACTGGAGCGACACCTCCAGCGAGTACATCATCCAGATGTTGCGACAGATTGCCGCCTTCGGTTTCTTTGAGTAACAGAATTAAAAAAGTATGGTCAACAAAGAATTAAGAGAACGCATCATTGCGCTGATACATCAGGAAGTGGTGCCTGCCATCGGCTGTACGGAACCGATGTGTGTAGCATTGTGTACAGCGAAAGCCACTGAGAAGTTAGGCTGCCGGCCGGATAGAATCGAGGCATTGCTGAGTGCGAACATACTGAAGAATGCGATGGGCGTAGGAATACCTGGAACAGGCATGATAGGCCTGCCCATCGCCATTGCCCTCGGCGCACTCATCGGCAAGAGTTCATACCAGCTGGAAGTACTCAAGGACTTGACGCCCGAGGCGCTTGAAGAGGGTAAACGGTATCTGGCAGGGAACCACATCTCCATCAAGCAGAAAGAGAACATCCAAGAAAAGCTGTATGTAGAGGTCATTTGTACCGCTGGCGACAAGCAAGCCACGGCCATCATTGCCGGCAGCCACACAAGATTCATCGATTCCTCTCCATGTGATGCCGACCGTTCTGCTGCACGGAAAGAGGTGGAGGATGACGGCAGCTCAACGTCAGATGTCGATTGCCCGTTGAACCTCCGACTTGTTTACGACTTTGCCACTACTGCCCCACTCGACGAAATCAGCTTCATCCTGGAAGCCCGTACCTACAACATGAATGCGGCCCGTGAGGCACTGAAAGGCAACTACGGCCACAACCTCGGCAAGACCATCGACCGTCCGCTGTCGAAAGGCATCTTCGGCAATAGCATCTATTGTCACATCATCTCACGCACGGCCTCAGCCTGTGATGCCCGCATGGGCGGGGCCATGATTCCCGTGATGTCGAACAGTGGCAGCGGCAACCAAGGCATCTGCGCCACGAACCCCGTCTGCGTCTATGCCAAGGAGAACGAGAACACGGAGGAGGAACTCATCCGTGCCTTGATACTCAGTCACCTGACAGCCATCTACATCAAGCAGTCGTTAGGCACGCTGTCGGCGCTCTGTGGCTGTGTGGTGGCCAGCATCGGCAGCAGTTGTGGCATCACCTACCTGATGGGTGGTGACTACGAGCGCATCTGCTACTCGGTGAAGAACATGATTGCCAACCTGACGGGGATGATCTGCGACGGTGCCAAGCCATCCTGCTCCCTGAAGATCACCTCGGGAGTCTCCACTGCACTACTCTCGGCCCTACTGGCGATGGAGGGCAAGTGTGTCAGCTCGTCCGAGGGCATCGTTGACGACTGCGTGGACAAGAGCATTTACAACCTGACGAGCATCGGTGCCGATGCCATGTGCAAGACCGATGACATGGTTCTCAACATCATGACATCCAAAGACAACACTCCCAAAGAGACGGAAGCATGAAACGATGTGTCATCCTACTGACAGGACTGCTGGCTGCCGTACTACTCTACGCCCAAGGTCCTATGGGAACTCACAAAGTCTCTCCGTGGCTGCGTAAGGCTATGGCTGAACAACGGCGTGAAATCAGAAGAGACGGTGAAGAGAAGGAAATACTGGTGGTAACTTTCGTACAGCTGAACGGAAAGGTGACTGACGAGCAGCTGGCAGCGTATGACTGCAGACGCTATGCCCAGCTGGACGACATTGCCATCGTCATGCTGCCCCTCAATAGGATTGAAGAACTCGCCCAACTGAATACCGTACTTCGTATAGAGGCCAACGAAAAAGCCCATACCACACTCGATACTGTCCCCACAATAGTCAAGGCTCTTCCCGTCTATCAAGTAACAGAAGAGCACCCTGCCTTTACGGGCAGCGGCGTGGTCATGGGACTCATGGATGTGGGATTCGACCTGACGCATCCCACGCTCTATGCCGACGGGAAGTATCGCATCAGTGCCTACTGGGATCAGCTGTTCTATAACGACGACAACACCCGACTGCCTGTCGGCCTTGACTTCGTTACAGCAGAAGAAATAGAGGGGATGGGCTGTGCCACCGATGGCAGGACACAGGATCACGGCAATCATACACTGGGCATTGCTGCCGGCAGTGGCTTCGACACCCCATACCGGGGACTGGCCTTCGACAGCGACATCTGTATCGTGAGCAACGCCGTCAGCAGCGACATCAACTATATCCCTGCCGAAAACTACTACAAATATACCACTGCCAGTGATGCCCTGGGCTTCAAATACATCTTTGACTATGCAGAAAGTCAGGGTAAGCCCTGCGTGGTATCGTTCAGCGAAGGCTATTCACCCTATATCGACAACGACGACCGACTCTATGCAGCCTTCCTCTCCAAGCTCATCGGACCAGGACGCATCCTCGTTGCTGCTGCTGGTAACGAAAACACAGAATTCACCTACGTTGAGAAGCCAAGGGGAATGGAAATGGCCGGTGCCTTTGTCAAGAGTTACAGGAACAGTGCATCCTACAGGATCAAGACCGACGGAGCCTTTAGGATTCACCTCTATGCCTACCAGCAGGGCACCTCTACGCCCTACCCTCCCCTCGTACTCTCGATGGCAGGAGAAGAGCCGGAAGCAGAAATGGAGGATGTGATGACCTTCAACGAAGAGAGTTGCAACATCAAGCTCTACCGCTACCCGTCGTCCGAAAACCCCAACGACACCATCTATCTGTTGACCCTGCAAGCAGAAGTGACGCTCAACAAACTGCCCGACATTGCCATTGTTGCTGAAGGAAAGAATTGTTATGCCGAGCTTTTCGGCTCCACGTCCTCTGCCTTGCGTAACTTGCCAGACGTTGACAGCCGATGGTGTGCAGCAGAATACGGTCACAACATCCTGGCACCGGGCTGCTTCGATGCCCCTATCTGCGTAGGAGCCACCACCCACCGCCAAGGCTATGTCAATGCAGCTGGCGAGTATGTAGAGAACAATCATGACACAAAAGGACGGTGGGCGTTCTACTCCTCTACGGGACCAGCCCTTAACGGACGACAGAAGCCTGACGTCTCAGCACCAGGAACCAATGTCATTTCCGCATTAAGCAGCTATTACATGGAAGCCAACCCCACCCACACTACCCATCATGTGGCCTATAGCGATTTCCATCAACGCCGTTATGCCTGGGGCATCAACACCGGCACATCGATGGCTACGCCTGTGGTAGCAGGGACCATTGCCCTGTGGCTACAGGCAAAACCCGACCTGACACGCAACGATATTATGGACATCTTCAGTCGTACCTGTCGCCATCCGGAAGAAGGAATCCCCTATCCCAACAACAAATACGGCTACGGTGAGATAGACGCATACAGCGGACTGCTGGATATCCTGGGTCTGACAGCCATAAAAGACATCAGCCGAAACCAGCCCTCCGCAGTACGGATAACAGAAAAAGACGGTCAGCTGCTCCTTTCATTCGACCAGCCGCCATCAGTTCCAGTCACCGTCAGCATATACTCCACAGCAGGAACATTACTGTTACGGAAACAACTTACTCCCTCTTCCTCGCAGGTTACCATAGCGTTACCCCCAACGGCCACAGGCATCTACGTCGTACAGGTCAACAGCCCCGAATTCGGCATTACCGGCTCACAGCTCATCAGGAGAGCTTGACATCAGCAAGCATGGGTTACATGAAAAGGTAATCGGGACTACTCACTCCATTAACGGTTTCACCCCTTTTCTTTCCATTCAAGTACCACGTGCCATTATAGGGTCTCATGTCACGAAATGTGCCTTGTGAAGTTTCTTCGTCTGGCATATATTCCACCATCTGCTTCGTCAGCTCATCGTCTGCACGAAGTGCATAGCTGCCTGCCGTGTTCTGGGCGTAGCCGTTGATAGTGGCAACGGTTAATAGTATAGTAAAGATCCCTTTAATCATCTTTATTATATAGTTTAGTTTCGTTTTTAAATTAGTTTTATCTTCTATATATAACCATTTAGTACCTATCTGCTTCTTGCCTGTTAAGAAGCATAATTGACATATCCCGTAATAATACAATAGCAATAACTGCATTGCAAGACTTGCCATAATGTAATAAAAGAAATTCCAACCATTAATGCTGTAATACAAATCAACCCATGACACATCAATAAATTTGAATATCATACTTTTACAATATGTATCTATAATGTAATAACCCAAAATTATTATAGGAATACATGTAACAAAAGATATAATACTACACAAGAGATAGATTCTTTTAAATATGATGTAAATCAAAAGAAAGGTAACTAGACTCTGAAAGGCAAAAATAGCTATATAAAATGTATATACAGGAAATACCTTGTATAAGTCATCATAATACATTATTCCCATTATTGTAACAGGATTGAAGCTAAACTGCGTATATAACGTTCCATGTACCTGTAAAAATACACATAATACAAGTACAAAAAGTTTCAATATGTATTTTAGAAGCTTCATTATTGTTTTATAAATTGTCCATTTATATATATATATTGTCCTGCAGGAAGTGAAAAAATATAATCTATAAAATCTGCTATTGAATGGCCTTTTTCTGTATCATCGGAAGTTGTCATATAAAGAATCACGGGGTCGGTTCTAGTGATCATTTTGTTAACTTCTGAATTACACCAAATGAAACGCCTGTTAGCCTTGATAGTTGTCGGATTCCAGCTCCAAAGGAGAGTGTTGCCCTTAACACTTCGTTCCTCCTCCCTCTCTCAAGGCTCTGAATCATAAGAGGATTGGCTATCCCCTGATTTCTTTGGAGGAAAGCCTTAACATCACTGTCATTTCTAAAAAATATATTGCTAAAGAATCTTTTGTTACGACTAAAGGGCTTTAGCTTTACCCCTCTTGAACAGGATGTATTCGTCTGCTGAATAGTAGAGCTTCAGGTAGCTCTCTGTTACCTCATAGTTCAATGTTTTGTTGGGCTGCAAATATTCTTCTAAAGGGGCCGTATCGGAGCTGGCATCCCAACCACCATATCTTTGAACCTGACCATCCAGAAGGATAAGCTTACCTTGATCGTTATACTCGAACCGACACAATACCCAGTAGTATTCAAGCTGAATTTCCGTATTACCTGCACGATTAAAATACGTGGAGCATCTACGAATTTGCTCATCCTTTAAGCTATGGAAGTTAGCATCACTGCCAAAGCCTTGTAAAAACCAAATTCCAATTATGGTATCTTCTTGTGGAGCCACATTCTCGTTACTATCATCATCGCTGCTGCAGTTCGTCAGACCGAAGGCTGCAACAAAGAGTGCCATTGCAAGTAAATATTTCTTCATATTCTTATCGTTTTATAGGTTATACATCGTTCTTTTGCTGTTTAAACAGCTAAACTGCCGGCAAATATAAGAATTTCCTTCCTATCCTACAAGTTTTTTCGCAATTAATTTTACACCGAATTTCATTTGTGTTGATTATCAGAGCTTTTGCAATGCTTCTCCTATCCCTTTCGAACCTTGTCTTTGAAACAGCTTGCGGTTGATGCTGG
>CAJOQT010000117.1 GCA_905236875.1 uncultured Prevotella sp.
GTTGACCCCTATCTGATGTGTGAGGAGACACAGCGTATCTGTTTCGAGAACGCTAAGTGGGCATACGTTTGTGGTGCTGCTATCGCTATCAAGAAGGGTGTGAAGACAGCTGCCGAGGCTGCTGAGGCCATCGGTATCGGTTTGCAGAGCTTCTGTATCCCCGGATCAGTTGCTGACGACCGTAAGGTAGGTATCGGACATGGTAACCTCGCTGCTCGTCTGCTTCGTGAGGAGACTGAGTGCTTCGCATTCCTGGCTGGTCACGAGAGTTTCGCTGCTGCCGAGGGTGCCATCAAGATTGCCGAGATGGCCAACAAGGTACGCCAGAAGCCTCTGCGCGTCATCCTGAACGGTCTTGGCAAGGATGCTGCTCAGATCATCAGCCGTATCAACGGTTTCACATACGTACAGACTCAGTTCGACTACTTCACTGGTGAACTGAAGGTGGTGAAGGAAGTTCCTTATGGCAACAACCCCAACCGCCTGAAGGTAAAGTGCTATGGTGCTGATGATGTTCGCGAGGGTGTTGCTATCCTGTGGAAGGAGAACGTAGATGTATCCATCACGGGTAACTCTACGAACCCCACACGTTTCCAGCATCCAGTAGCAGGTACATACAAGAAGGAGCGCGTGCTCGCTGGCAAGCCTTACTTTTCAGTAGCTTCTGGTGGTGGCACGGGTCGTACTTTGCACCCAGACAACATGGCTGCCGGTCCTGCTTCGTACGGTATGACTGACACACTGGGTCGTATGCACTCAGACGCTCAGTTTGCAGGTTCTTCTTCTGTTCCTGCTCATGTAGAGATGATGGGCTTCCTCGGTATGGGTAATAACCCCATGGTAGGTGCCACCGTTTCTGTAGCCGTTGCTATCGACCTCGCACTGAACAAGAAGTAAGAAGTAAAATAATGGTTAAATAAAGAGCCCTGCCAAGTTTGGTGGGGCTCTTCATCTTCTATTTCTAAAGGACTATGATGATACGATTTTCAGTAAATATCCGCTGAGCCTAAATATCACTTTACATAAGATTGTAAGAATGTAAGACATTTTTACCACTTTGAGGTAAAAAGCTTAGGTGATATAAGCAGCGAGATCCACCCCCAGCGTAGGTATTTGTCGCCCTCTTCGTGTTTCAGGCGGTCCATCGTCTTTGTACCTACCATAAATGTATAGCCCGCAGAAAGGGAGATGTCCTTGGTGAACTGATAGCTTCCTTCCAGCTCGATGTCGTGACCCAGCGTGCGGTTTAGTCCTTCAAGATTTGTTGCCACAGCCAGATAGTGGTATTTCACACCACAGTTCAGCTTATTGTTAGGGGTATAGTAAAAACCTGCATAGGCGTTTTGCAGACCAGGTGTGAAGCCCATTGAGTAGGCACTTTCGTAGAAAAAGTCCATCAAACCGTAGAACTGATGGTGGGAGCCATAGACTGGAGTGAAGCCCTTGTTCAGATAATGATGGGGCATGCCTTGCTGGCCGGGATATACAACAGGGACGAAGTCGTCACCGCTCAGATAGTCGAAGCCTGCTTCGAAGCCGTAGCGTTCCGATGGATTGAAAGTCGCTTTCAAGCTGGCCATCCATGCATCAATTTTACACATGTACTCGTTTTTGCCAGACTGACGGTAATACGAGCCTTCAAACGTCAGGTTCCTGGGATGGAAATTCACGTAGCAGCCCATTAGCTGCTGGTATTCAGTATGGGGATTGTCGTCCTTCTTGCCCGCCTGCATACCGATGTTCATAAAAAGAAATGAGGCTCCCAGTGTTCCCTTCGGAATATCGTAGTGATACCACAATAGCTGCATGGTCTTGTAGTCCTGGGCACCATCTTCATAGTAGGTGGTTACATAGGTGTTCTCTGAATTCTGATTGTAGGCCAGCAGACCATGAATTTTATGACCACGACCTTCGTAGCCCAACAGCAGCGCGTCGTGCGACTGGGTTTCCATCACCCAGTCATCTGGGCCGATGATGCGCTCATCATCGTACGACAGGGCGATACGTCCCATTTGTATGAAGAGACCATTGGGAGCGGTCAGCTTTACCCAGCCTTCGCTCAGGCCAAGGTCTTGATTGCCCTTTGAACCCCATACGGCGGAGTTCTTAATCACCGCCTTGGCCTTCATGTACGAATGCTCATAATCCATAATCAGACGGGTGCGGCCCTGTACAAAGCTTGATTGGTCGCTTGGTTTCTCATTATCATCATAAGCATTCATGGGAAGTCCTCCTTTGCATACCTCACCATGCGTCAGGAAATCAAACGTGACGCTGAGTCGATTTGTCTTCTTACACGAATCAGCCTGTGCGCTGATACCCAAAGACAGCAGCACCGCCACCGCTGTAACAAGAATCTTTTTCATCTTCTATTTTCCGTCTCTTCGCGCTTGGCCTTGTAGAAACGATCTACGAAGTCTATCTGCTCACGGTTTGGAACCATTATCAGCGCAGCACCGTTGCTGAACTGCATAGTGGTCGGCTTGGAGTCGTCGAACGTCGGCCAGTAGGGTAAGCCCCTACCATTAGGATTTCCTGTCTTGGCAAAGTTCACCCAGTACTGCTGTAGGATTTCAGCTACAGCTGCCTCATGGGGATATTTGTCGGACTGGTCAAGGAAGGTTCTGTTCAGATACATGATATCATCAGCATGAGCAACACCTCGACGACGCGGATCTGGTGAGAAACTGGCAATGGAAGGCTGAGCGAGATAGGCAGCATAGACAGCACTCCTGCCCGTCTTGGACTGTAGGCTCGCCCATGCATAAGAAGGCCATGCAAAACCCATGTCGCGGAAGGCATCACCATAGCTATGCCAAGCCTCGTCATCGGTGTTGCCAGGGTAGACCCTTAAGGCCTCGTCAGCAAAGGAACCAAAGATGTTTTTGACAGCTTTCTGATAGTCTTCTACCTTGATATTGGGTGGAGAAAACAGGGCACCTTCGTCACTGTTGGTCATCACGATGACGGGCACATCATTGTATTCGCCGCGCTCGTAGAGACGATACTGGTCGTCGCAGATGACATAGCCATCGACGCAAGGCCAGAAGCCCGCAAAGCCTACGTTACCATCACAAAGTTCCATCGCATCCATCTTACGCATCTGCTTGATGTTCTTCTTCTTCAGATGCTTCTGAAAGGCAAGGCCCTGTTGCTCGGCACCCTTCTGTGATGCATCCAGACCAAGGCTACGCGGCTGATCACTCCATGGTGCAAACGAACCACCGCTATGACTGATTGCTGCACGGAACAGTCCCCTGGCCAAAGGCGAACCGCATAGGATACTACAGCTAATGGCACCAGCCGACTCGCCGAAGATAGTGACCTTCATGGGGTCGCCACCAAAGTTCGCGATGTTACGCTGTACCCACTGCAAGGCATATATCTGGTCTAAAATACCGTAGTTGCCAGAATGTCCGTCAGGCGACTCCTTGCTAAGTTCAGGATGAGCCATGAAACCGAGGGCACCAGTTCGGTATTCAATGCTGACGATAACAACTCCACGACGAGCCAGACTGGTCCACAAATCACCGGCATAGTGCTCCGTCTGAAAACCACCGCCATGAATCCATACCATCACAGGTAATCGGTCAGCCTTTGAGGTAGCGGGCGTAGCAATACCCAGATACAAACAATCCTCACTCATCATGTCTGCTGTACGACCCTGACGCGTAGGTTGCGGTGGCATAGGCCCAAACTTGTCACATACTCTCACGCCTTCCCATGCCTTGGCAGGTTGAGGAGCTTTCCAGCGGAGCTCACCCACTGGGGGTGCAGCGTAGGGAATAGCCCGGTATATGGCCAGCTCACCATCAATAATTCCTTCCACATCGCCCGTTTCCACATGTGTTCTCTGGAGGGGCTGTCCTTGTACTCCTGCAACCAGGACTAAAAGTGCTAACACTAGCAAATATATTTTTTTTTCCATAGTGTTCTTTTTTCTTTACAAAGATACATAAAATGTCTGTATTCAAGCAAAATTTACGAAAAGAATAGTATTATTCTCCCCTGCAGCGGAACCACAAGGCTGGAAACTATCTGGCTTGCTTGAAAAGCTGGCTGTCGCGTGAACATACGACAATTTTCTTGATTCGTGCCAGCATAGGAGCATTCTGTGCGTTAATCGTACCATAGAGAATAAGCACCTGGTTATTGACGAAGGTCTTTCCTCGCAGTTCCACGACGAGGCCATTATCATCTACTCCCACAATACGAGGCTCCGTATAGTCATCGTTGACACGTTGACGGTCAATAATATTGATGTTTGCAGCCATCTCGTAATCGACGCCACCATCCTTGTTGATGACGGCCTTGGTAATCTTGAATGGCGAGGTAAGAGACAGTCCCGTTGGTGTGGCCTCATCGGTTTCAGCAGTAATCTGCGACTTGTAGAATCCAATAATAGCCTTTCGCAAATCTGCCGTGTTGTTGAGTGAATTGGCAACTGTTTCAAAAGGATTGGCATTGCTGCCACTGCCAGAACATGCTGTAAGGACAGCGATTGCGGCTGTAAGTACGAATGTGTTAAGACACAGTCTGAATAGATTTTTGGTTTTCATTATTGTAAAGTTTTTAGTGAATATTTACATGTTTGCTTGCAAAGATATTAATTTTTTTAGAATTATCATCAATAATTCGGAAATTTCTTTATATCTTTGCAAGAGAATTGTAATGTTTAACGGAAATACAACGAAAATTATGAAAGAATTGCAAGGAACGAAAACCGAAAAGAACCTGCAGGAAGCTTTTGCAGGTGAATCAATGGCACGTAACAAGTACAGCTACTGGGCATCAAAGGCAAAGAAGGACGGCTATGTACAAATAGCAGCCATCTTCGAAGAGACTGCTGCCAATGAGAAGGAACATGCAAAAATGTGGTTCAAGTTGTTGGAGGGAGGTGCCATCAAGGACACGGCTGCCAACTTGGCTGCTGCCGCTGCTGGTGAAAACTTTGAATGGACGGACATGTACGAGCGCATGGCTCGTGAAGCCCGCGAGGAGGGTTTTCCCGAAATAGCCGAGAAGTTCGAGGGCGTTGCAGCTATCGAGAAGGCTCATGAGGAGCGCTATCGTAAGCTTTTGGACAACGTCGAGAAGGAGCGCGTGTTCTCAAAGGACGGTGATGTCATCTGGCAATGCAGCAACTGCGGCCACATTGTCATCGGCAAGAAGGCTCCAGACATTTGTCCCGTCTGCGACCATCCGCAGGCCTACTTCCAGGTAAGAGCCGAAAACTATTAAAGCCATGAGTGGGCTACAGCTGCTACGTCCACTTCAATGGGTGAAGAACGTGTTTGTCCTTACACCCTTGTTTTTCAGCAATAACTTGTTGAACGGTGAGTTGCTGTGGCCTACGCTGATGGTCTTTGTTGCGTTCTGCCTGGTATCAAGCAGCGTGTATTGCTTCAACGACATCTACGACAAGGAAGCAGATCGCCAGCATCCCGTAAAGTGTAATCGTCCGATTGCCTCTGGAAACGTTTCCGTCAGAACGGGTTATGTGCTGATGGTGTTAACATTCTTGGCTTCGTTTATCCTGATGTTATTTGTTGCCAGCCCACAGCGTTCCCTGTTGCTTATCATCATCAGCGGCTATTGGCTGACAAACATCGCATACTGCATTAAGCTAAAGCAATATGCCATTATAGACGTGTTCCTCATTGCAGCGGGCTACGTACTAAGAGTGCTGTCAGGTGGTCTGGTAGCCGACATTGAGGTGTCTGGCTGGCTGGTGCTGCTGACTTTCCTTTTATGTTTATTCCTTGCTCTGACAAAACGCAGAGACGACTTCTATCTTTTTGAGACAACTGGCAAGATGCCACGTAGGAGCATATCGGGATACAGTGCACAGTTCATTGACCTGTCTGTAACTATGGTGGCGACGATAACCATTGTATGTTACATTCTTTACACCATGTCCGAAAGTGTTATCGAGCGAATGGGAACGCCCTACCTGTATCTGACAAGTATCTGGGTGCTGGCCGGTTTGCTGCGCTATTTACAGAACATGCTGGTTTTTCATAGCAGCGGCAGTCCGACGAAGGTAGTTATGACCGACCATTTTATCCAGTTATGTATTGTTGGATGGCTGGCATCGTTCTTTGCGATTATCTATTGTTAAAAAACAGGCTACAGACAACGATTACAGATTATTGACATATGAATTGGTACGACAAATATCTTGATATCTACGGAAAACCATTCAGTGAGGTTCCTGAACACATCATCAGTGAGACACGTGAACGGTTGGCAAAGCTGCAAAGCCCAGAACCGTTAGCTTCCATCGTAGTTATTGGTTACAATGAGGAAACGCACCTACAAGCCTGTCTGTGGGCTATCAGTGATATTAAGTGTAAGTATCCTGTAGAAATCATTGGCGTAGATAACGACTCCAAAGACCGTACTGCCGAAATCTATGAGAAGTCGGGAATTCCCTATTATACCGAGTACCAGCACTCATGCGGCTATGCACGTCGTTGCGGATTGCAACATGCAAAGGGACGTTTCTATTTCGACGTTGACAGTGATACACTCTATCCTCCACAATACTATGAACTGATGCTTAACGAATTATTGAAGCCAGGTATCAGTTGTGTCTCTGCCACATGGAGTTACTTCCCAGATGCTCAGCACTCAAAAATTGGACTTCGGATGTTTGAAATGGCTCGAGACCTGTTTCTTTGGATTCAGCATTTCAAACGTCCTGAACTATCCGTACGAGGTCTGGTATTTGCCTATAATGCCGACTATGGACGCAAGGAGCCCTATCGTGTTGATATCATACGTGGCGAAGACGGCTCTATGGCATTGGCTCTCAAGAAATATGGCAAAATCAGGTTCGTCCGCGACCGTCGCTGCAAGGCCATCACAGGTTACGGCACCATCGGCAACCAGTCACTTTGGCAGAGTTTCATCAATCATGTCAAGATACAGATGAAAGGCATTACCCGTATCTTCCACAAGACCGATCACTACAAAGACGAGCCAGACAATCTGGTAAAGAACAAACAATAATCAGTCCACTCCTGTCAGTTCTTCGAAAAGAGACTTCCACATGGGTAAGACATTTTCCGAAGAATAACGCTGGGCAGACACGACAGCACGTTCACCGAGATGCTGGCGCAGTTGCTTGTTTTCTATGAGCTGACAAATACGGTCGGCAAAGACATGGACGTCGCGTTCTTTGACAAGCAGTCCATCCTGTCCATCGGTGATAATATTCTCTGGACCATACGGACATTTGAAGGACACAACAGGTAATCCACAACTCATCGCCTCGACGATAACGAGTCCGAAAGGTTCGTAGATAGAAGTAACAAGCAGCATGGAGCTACCCAGATATTGATCTATAATATTACTTACAGGCTGATGGATATATATCTGGCAATCAGGCATGTCTGCCACCTCACGTTCAAAACGTGGTTTGAGTTCTCCCTCACCATAAATGTGAAGCTCCCAGTCAGGGTAACGCTGGTGTACGAGTTGCCAGATTTTGAGTAGTTCCTCTATGCCCTTCTGCATAGCAAACCGGCCAACAAAGAGGGCCTGTTTTCTCTCACAAGTACTGTAGTGTCCCGTATGGTTGAAGTCAGTCATGTTGGGAATAACCCTGACATTGGGATGAACCATTCTCCAAGAATGGGCATCCTCCTCAGTCAATGCTACCAGCACGTCCGTCTTGCGTAGCTGCTGGTAGAGACGTTTCACCTGAAAGCGTCGCCACCATGTCATCTTATCAAACTCAAGCACATGGTCATAACCAGAGTGTGACTCTGACACCAGTGGAATTTTTCCCTTTACCTGAAGCAGTTGCGGTATGTAACGTGAAGTGGTGCTGACTATGATGTCCGGATTGATTTCTGCTATCTTCTCCTTGAGTTTTCTGCAAAGCAAACGGTTACGTTGCCATCTCTCATAGTAACGTCTCGGCCCGCGATAACGGTACTGATGATGCGTAAAAATCGCCATGTCTTCGTATATGATTCGCTCATCAAGTTTGAATGGCAGGCTATGATCTCCCTGATTGGCCGTCAGCATATAGACTTCATAGCCATACATGCTGACCAAGGCATTCATCTTGTTAACGAAGATGCGTTCTATGCCACCCCAAAGGGCCAAAGTATCATATACATAGAGTATTCTCATGAGTACAACTTACGATGAATGTATAATGTGTTATTACGTTATTAGTCCCCTACCCTTGCCCAGCAGTCTGACGACATTGACAGAAACGACAGGGGGCATTACTCCAAGCATATACATAGCAAAGTTTCTGACCTTCAAATCTGGCAACTCCAGTATCTCTTTCAGTGAAAGCGGCGACTTCATTGCATCACGCAGTTCACGGTCAGAGTACTTGGGTGAGATGATGTGACGCTTACTGATGATGTTGCAAACGACATAGAACTCTGTCATCATAATCTTAAAAAGCCATCTGGAAAAATAGGGCTTGTTTCTGACGATATCAATCTTGAACTTCAGCTGATTTAAGCTACTGATGGTATTGTCTGTCTCACTTTTATCGATGTGATTGCGTCTGCGTGGAACAGAGAGAGAACCTTCACGCCTATAGTAGAAGTAAGTGATGTCTGAAAGGAGGACGGCTCGATGAATGTAAATAGGCAGATTGATGGTAAATGTGAAGTCCTCCCAGAAGTTTAGCGGCATGTAATTCAGATTGTTTTTCCTGTATATTTCAAGATCTATTAGGAAATTCCATGTCTGTGCCTGCAGATGGCTGTACTTGGCATAGGCCCACTGGGCAAAGCTGTCGGGTTCAAGAAGATGCATCGTCTCATAACGGTATATACGTTTCTCGAGCGTCTTGTTATCTTTCGTAAAATACTGCTCGTAAGACCCATAGACAATGTCGGCCTGATAGCGTATGGCATTATCATGGAGCAGTTCGATGGCATTGGGTGCGATGGCATCATCTGCATCAAGGAAGAAGAAATATTTGCCTCGTGCTTCTGTCACCAGTCGGCAACGTGCCTCACCTATTCCCATATTCCTGGGTTGTCGGACAATACGGATATCCTTGCCTCGCGGATGATTCTGCTGATAGTCTCGAATGATGTCCATGGAAGCATCGGTGCCACAATCGTCAAGAATGAGGATCTCTATGCTCTCGAATGTCTGAGCCATGACCGACTCCATCATCCGCTTTGCATATTCTTCAGTGTTATAGACGGGTATTCCTATCGTTACTTCGTATTCCATGATTACATCAAAAAGAGATTAGAACTTAGGTTCTTTCATATATTTTCTGCCCAACCGACTGATAAGTCTAACTGAGATTGCCGGAGGCAATATGCCGAGCAGATAGTATGTCAGATTTTTGATACGTGCCTCACGGGAATTGAATATCTCGCCCAGTGTCATCGGATGGTACATGATATCGCGAATCTCACGATTGGTATAAGGTGGCACGACTTCATTCCTGCGTGCAACAATCTGACAGGCAAACGAGAAGTCATACATCATCAAGATAGAGATGCGTTTGGCATAATAGGACTTACCCTTCAGTTCATTGCGGAACTTCTTGGTGCGTATGGCTTCAACCGAGTGGCTCATCTGCTCACGGGACATCACTTTGTGACGCTTTCCTTTGAACACCTTATCCTCAATATAATATTGATAGGTAATATCAGGTAAAAGCACGGCACGGTCGATGTAGGTAGGCAAATCAACGGTAAAGGTGAAGTCTTCGCCGTAGCCATGTCCCACAGGGGTAACCCGCAGGTTGTTCCGTCGGATGATGTCAAGATCTATCAGGTAGTTCCAGTTCATGACTTGAATACCCGTATGATAGACGTACCAAGCGTATTCATCAGGTTTTGAGAAGACCTTGAAAGGATATGGATAGGGCACCTTACGCTGCTGCTTGCCATTGTCGTACAGCCGTTCATAACTGCCATAGACTATCTGTGCATTGTATTTTTGAGCCGTTTCATACAGTAGCTGTATAGCATTCTCGCTAATCATGTCGTCAGCATCAAGAGAATAGAAATAGCGTCCCTTTGCCTCTGCCATCATCCGGTTGCGTCCCTCACCAATACCCATGTTGTGTGGCTGGCGTAGAATACGTATGTCCTTGCCCCGAGGATGGGTATCCTGATACTCACGGATAATGTCAATAGACGAGTCTGTTCCACAATCGTCACAGATCAGGAACTCAATGGCCTGGAATGTCTGTGCCAGTGCCGAGTCCATTGTCTGTCGGATGTATTTCTCAACATTATAGACTGGAATGCCGATAGTTACTTCATATTTCATTTTTTTAAGAATATTTCGTTATGCCATTGTTCTGCAATATGTTCTATGCGGAAGCGTTGTACGTTCCGTTGAGCAGTATGTGCCATTGACGTGCGAAGGGCTTTGTTCGATATCACGCGTAACAGCTTATCAGCCAAGTCATCCGTGTTGCCGTTCTCTGCTATCAGACCGTCTTCACCGTCGCAGATGATGGAACGCGGCCCCCATGGACAGTCGAAGGCCACTACAGGCAGTCCACAGGCCATTGCTTCAATAATAACCATGCCAAAACCCTCAAAGCGTGAGCTGAGCACAAAGACACTGCTTCGCAGATATTCGCGTTCCACATCGTCGGTTCGCCCATTCAGACGACAACGCCGACGATCTATGTGCAACTCATCTATCAACCGTTCGAACTGCGATGTGTCACCGTCACCATAGACATCTAGACACCAGTCTTCGCTCTTCTTCTCTACTTTTGACCACGCTCTGAGCAGGAGATCTATACCCTTTTCATGAGCATAGCGGGCAACCGCAACCACACGTTTCTCCGTCAAAGGACTGATTCTTGACGGTACGAACGGCAGAGGATCCGGTATCGTCACGACATTATCCAGTTCAGTCCATGCCTCACGGTCCTTCTCTGTCAAGACAACCAGTTTGTCCAGCTTTTTCAGATGTCCCACCAGATTAGCAGACCAGCACCTGGCAAACAGGCGTTTGACCAGTCCTGCCTGTTCGGTATTGAAGTTACGATAGTTAGCACGATTGATGTGAAGCTCGCCGATCTTCCTGCTACCGTCCTTGATATCATTGATGAAGTTGATCTCGCGACGAAGTAAACTGACGGTTATGTCAGGGCGAAGACGCATAAGTTCTGCCTTCAGCCGCTTCTTGAATCGTTGCTGTTTGCAGAGATAGACAGGTATCTTCTTAAGAAAGGAGCATGTCCACAGCTCTTCGAAATTAATGTCAAGATTGATGACCTTCACCTTGTCAGACAAAGGATAGAAGAATGGTTTGTCGTTTCCTTCCGTCAGTATGATGGTAACATCGTAATCGTAGTGCTCGGCGAAGTAGTTAGCCTTCATTGTCAGCACTCGTTCCACCCCTCCAGCCATATACAAAGCGGGGGTCAGATATACTATCTTGAGCTTTTCATTTGTCATAGACGGACCATCGAATGGTGCAAAAATACGAAAAAAATTTGGAATAATCAAGAAATATCCTTATTTTTGCACTTGTAACAATGAAAAAGTTGAACGGCTGATGATGGAGAAAATCAAGGAAGCGATACGCTTTGGCATCGTGGGAGTGTTGGCTACGCTGATACAATACGGTGTCTATTACATCCTGTTGCCTTATATGGACGAACGTATTGCACTGACCATTGGCTACATCATCAGTTTCTGCTGCAACTACATCATGACCACCCACTTCACCTTCAAGGTCAAGGCAACACCCAAGAATGCAGGAGGCTTTGCCCTCAGTCACGGCATCAACTGGTCATTACAAGTGATAAGCCTCAGCCTGTTTGTCTGGCTGGGCGTACCTAAAGAACTGGCACCCATTCCCATGTATATGGTATGTGTTCCCGTTAACTTCCTGTTAGTGCGTTATTTTGTCATGCGTTGAGGGCAGTGGATCAGCTATTAAACACCGCATCCACGACTTTTTTCATTTGAATCTTCCACGTCAGATGCTCTACCGTCTTGCGGATATCGGATGGATTGAAATGGTGCTGGTCAACGAAATTAATTATATGCCGGATATCAATGGGCGACTCGTCGGCAGGAGCCTTGATGACGTATGGCTGGTGGTCGAAGTCGCTGTCTTGCTCACTATATATAAAAGGTATGCCGCGTGTGGCATATTCGCGGTTCTTCAATGTCTTGATGATAGTGATTCCACTGCGGTGGCGACCCAGCGAACCGATAGCGAACTGGCACTGGTTAAAGACTTTATCCAGTTCTTCTCCGAACAACTGTCCATGAAAGACCACCTTGTCTTGTATGCCATACTGGTCGATAAGCATCTGGAAACCGGGGCTCTGCGGTCGCCCTGTCATATAGGAGGGATGTACTCCACCGACGATATGGAAGAAAATGTCACGCCCCCCACCCTGACGGTAATATTCTCCTACTCCGGCTATCACGCGGTCAAAGCCGTGCCAGTAGTGTACTTCTGCTACGCCTATTAGATGAATGGCTGAAGTCTGTGTAGTGGTTAGATGATGGAGTGGTATGCTGTCGAAATCTACGCCATTACTGATGTTGATGGTTTTCTGTCCGAAGATCTCTGTTACATCCGAGAAGGTAACGACGGCATTCATCCGACGATAGAGCCGATTGCGGAACATCTGGTCAACCTTCAACCCCATTCGCATGTGGAAGTCGAAACCGTCAAACTCCTGATCGTATGGATAGGTAGGTATCTCCGTTACGGCATGAATACCTTTCTTTCGCAACTTGTCGAAGAAACGAATAAGCCAGGGATTAGCATTCTGGAAACAGCGGGCATAAACCAGCTCTATACCTTCGCGCAGACAATAGTCATAGATACAGCCAAAATCTATACGTTGGCGTAAGCCGGCGAGAGCACCGGTGCCGTAGTCCTTGAGGACCTGTCCATCGACATAGCGGCATCGATGACCGTTTGCAGCAAAGTCATAGTAACAAAGCCGCACGTCGTAGCCGTTCTGCTGTAAGCCTTTGACCTGATAGCGTATTTTCTTCGAGATGCCACTGGCCTCGGAAAATCCGTGATAGACAAGAAAGAGTATGCGCATAGCCTTCAATTCTTCATTTCTTCATTTCTTTAATCCATCAACCCATCAATTCCTCACACTCCTTGAGCCATACCTCACTCGACGCATCACTCGGCATACGCCAGTCGCCACGAGGAGACAGCGAGACACTGCCTACCTTGGGACCGTCGGGCAGACAGGAGCGTTTGAACTGCTGGGCAAAGAAGCGTCGGAAGAAGATGGTCAGCCACTTCTTGATGGTCTCTGCATCGTAGCTGCCTTCGAAGGCATGGTTCGCCAACATAAAAATCTTAGAGGGACGGAAGCCGAAACGCAGGAAGTAATAGAGGAAGAAGTCGTGCAACTCGTATGGTCCGACAAGGTCTTCTGTCTTCTGCTTAATACGTCCTTGTGCATCGGCAGGTATCAGTTCCGGCGAAATAGGTGTATCGACGATGTCGAGCAAGGTAGCCTTCGAGGTAGCATCCATGCCATTCATTGCCACGTATGTCACCAAGTACTGGATGAGTGTCTTGGGCACGCCGGCATTGACACCATACATAGACATGTGATCACCATTGTAAGTTGCCCAGCCGAGTGCCAGTTCGCTGAGGTCACCCGTTCCAACGACCATACCTCCCAACTGGTTCGAGAGATCCATGAGCAGTTGTGTGCGTTCGCGGGCTTGCGAGTTTTCGTAGGTCACGTCATGAATGGCCGGATTGTGCCCAATGTCCTCAAAATGCTGTTTAACAGCTTTGGAAATGTTGATTTCCATTTCAGTCACTCCCAGAGAGTGCATCAGACTGACGGCATTGTCATGGGTTCGGTCAGTAGTGCCGAAGCCAGGCATTGTAACACCGATAATACCTTTTCGGTCAAGCCCAAGCTTATCGAAGGACTTAACGCAAACCAGTAATGCCAACGTTGAGTCGAGTCCGCCACTGATACCAATGATAACACGCTGGGTGTTGGTGTGATAGAGGCGCTTGGCAAGACCAGCCACCTGAATGTTCAGGATTTCCTCACAGGCATCGTGCATGTCGTTGTTCTTTGGAACGAACGGATGTTGTTCAATCTGACGCGTCAATCGGAAGTCAGTCTGCGTATCTGAGATGGGAGGCTGGGCGTTGATGATTTGTGCCGTAGCACGACGCTGGGCGTTGATGAAAGTAGTGTTCTTGCGACGTTCACTGCGCAGGCGCTCCACATCAATCTGTGCAATCTGGAGCTGTGGCTGGAACGAGAAGCGTTCACTTTCGGAAAGCAGTATGCCATTCTCAAAGATCATAGCATTGCCGCCATAGACCAGGTCCTGTGTGCTCTCGCCAAAGCCGCTGCTGGAATATACATAGCCGCTGATGGTACGGGCACTTTGCTGTGCCAGCAGCGAACGCAAATAGGCATGCTTGCCCAAAAGCTCGTCACTGGCCGAAAGGTTGAAGATCATGTCGGCTCCTGCCAATGACAGCTTGTTACTGGGCGGAATGGGTGCCCAGACATCCTCACAGATTTCCACACCAAACCTCACGCCGTCCATTGTCTGGAATAGCTTAGGCGATGCTGACACCACAACTGGGCTGCCTGCCAAGTAAATCTCCGTGTCATTGAGATCCTGTGCAGAGGCGAACCAGCGTTTTTCATAGAACTCACCGTAGTTGGGAAGATAGGTCTTTGGTATCAGTCCCAGCACAACACCATGCTGAATAATGGCAGCACAGTTCAGCAACAGCCCGCCAACCTGGACTGGAAGTCCGACAATACTGATGATGTCTAGCTTACGTGTGTCGTTCAGAACAGAAATGAGAGCCTGCTCTGCCTCTTCTATCAGCAATTGTTGTGTAAACAGGTCCTGACACGTATAGGCAGTCATTCCCAATTCTGGAAAACAGATAATCTCAACGCCCTGTGCATCGGCATCACTGATAATGCGTGTCGTTGCCTCTGCATTGTACTTGGTGTCTGCCACCTTGACAGCGGGTATTGCTGCCGCTACACTGATGAATCCGTACTTCATATTGATTAGGTATTTGAGGTTTACTATGGAATAAGCAGCGAAGAATCGCCATAGCTCAAGAACCGGAAGTCATGAGCCAGTGCATAGTCATATATCTTTCGCCAGTCACCCTTCACGAAGGCGCTCACCAGCAACAGCAGCGTGCTCTGCGGCTGATGAAAATTAGTAACGAGCATCTTCACGATTTTGTACTGATAACCGGGTGCGATAATGATTTGTGTCGAGGAATGCAGGACGCTCAACTGCCGGCGATCCATCCAGTCGGCCAATGCCTGAAGGGAAGTCAAAGCCCCCCTCGGTCCCCCCGAAGGGGGGATGAGCAAGTCTCCACCGTCATTCATCCCCCCTTCGGGGGGACCGAGGGGGGCTGGGTCCTCGTATGGTTCCCACTGCATGACATGCAGGTCTTCCTCCTTGATATCAGGATGGGCAATTACCTTGAGCCCCATATAATACAAGCTCTCCAAGGTACGCACGCTGGTTGTTCCAACAGCAATGGCTGTCGCCTTATGGTCGATGAGCCGCTGTAGCGTTGAACGACACACACTGATGAACTCGGTATGCATCTCATGTCCAGCGATAACTTCACTCTTGACCGGTTTGAACGTCCCGGCACCCACATGCAAGGTAAGTTCCTCACGTTCAATACCATGTGCATCAATGTCATGTAGCACCTTATTGGTAAAGTGAAGTCCTGCCGTAGGAGCCGCCACGCTACCTTTGATTCTCGAATATACTGTCTGGTATGTCGTTTTGTCGCTCTCCTGTGTCTTACGGTTCAGATAGGGAGGAATGGGCAATTCTCCCAGTGTGTCAATCACTTCGGCAAACGACATGGGAGCAGGTCCCCCAGTCGTTTCCCATTCAAATTCGATAAGCTGGCTTGTTCCGTGCTCTCCTTTGCGTGAGGCCGTTACCTTCAAGCCATCATGCTCCGTGGTCAAAACACCCTCCTTCCATTTCTTCAGGTTACCCACCAGACAATACCACGCACAGCGTCCTGTTGTCTGGAACATCAGCTCATAGTCGGAAGGTTCAGCGGGTTCCAACAGAAAGATTTCGATAAGCGCTCCGTCTTTCCAACTCCCGTCACCAGCCTTCAGCCTCTTACGGAAATGCATACGAGCCTGTATCACCTTCGTGTTGTTGAATACCATGAGTGCCCCCTTGGGAAGATAGTCCGGCAGGTGATAGAACACGTCTTCACTGACTACACCTTTCTTATATATAAGGAGCTTCGAATGATCCCTCTCTGACATAGGAAACTTCGCTATACGTTCATCAGGAAGCGCATAGTTATATTCACTGATATGTATCTCTTTCGTTTTCACGTACAGTTACCAATTACTATTTCGTAACTTGCAAAGGTACACATTTATTCCGAATAAGCAAAGAAAATCTCCAAATTCTTTTGGTTTTTTCCTCACTTAATCGTATCTTTGCACCCAGAAAAGAAGGACAATGAAAGAAAAGAAGTTCAAATATCCCAAGGTTTATCTTTATGCTGCGGCCGGTGGTATATTAGTGGTGATAGCCTTAGTATGCTACTATCTGTTTACTTCGCTTTCAACAAAGGACGAGGTGCAGTATCTGTATATTGATGCTGATGACACCATTGACTCTGTGTTTACCAAGATAGAACCATATTCCTCGAAAGTGGGTCTCAGGGCATTTCACACCATTACCCGACATTCCGGCTATGCCGACAACATCCATACCGGACGCTATGCCATCAAGCCGGGCGAAAGTGCAATGACAGTATGGCGAAGGCTGAGTAGAGGACATCAGGAGACCATCAATCTGACGATTCCTGAAGCCCGCACGATGGATCGCCTGGCAGCATTGTTGTCTAAGAAGCTGATGCTTGACTCCACCACGATTGCACAGGCTCTGACCGATTCTGCTTTCTGTAGGAAATACAAGTGCGATACAGCTACTGTTGCGTGTCTGTTTATACCTAATACCTATAATTTATATTGGGATATATCAATGGATGGTCTCATGGAAAGGATGCAGCGTGAGCACGACGATTTCTGGACTGCAGAACGTCTGCAAAAGGCAGAGGCAATGGGACTGACGACTGACGAGATACAGACGCTGGCAAGCATCGTAGATGAAGAGACCAACGACCTGGAAGAGAAGCCCGTCATTGCCGGACTCTACTATAACCGTCTGCAGAAAGACATGCCCTTACAGGCCTGTCCCACCATCAAGTTTGCATGGAAACGCTTTGACCTGCGCCGTCTTTACGACAGCTTGCTACGCATAGACAGCCCGTGGAACACCTATCAGAATAAGGGATTGCCCCCTGGTCCCATCAAGATAGCCAGCATCAAGGGCATCGATGCCGTACTCAACTATACCCCATCGGATTACCTCTACATGTGTGCCAAGGATGACTTCTCTGGACACCATGCCTTCGCAGCTACTGGTCAGGAGCACATGGCCAACGCACGGCGTTACCAGAAGGCGCTGAATGAAAGGGGAATCAGGTGATAAGTGACAAGTGATAAGTGATTGATTAAAGATATGGAAGAAAAGATTATTACAGAGAATGAAGAGAAAAAAAGCCTGAGCTTTGTTGAACAGTTTGTAAAAGAAGACCTGGAAGCAGGCAAGAACGGAGGTCGCATACAGACACGCTTCCCACCGGAACCCAACGGCTACATACATATAGGACATGCCAAGGCTATCTGCATGGACTTCGGCGTTGCAGAAGAGTTCGGCGGCGTGTGTAACCTGCGTTTCGACGACACCAATCCTACAAAGGAAAATACGGAGTATGTGGAGAACATCATGAGTGACATTCAGTGGCTGGGATTCCACTGGGAGAACGTGTATTATGCCTCCGACTACTTCGAGAAACTGTGGGACTTTGCCGTATGGCTCATCAAGAAAGGGCTGGCATACGTCGATGAACAGACATCAGAACAGATAGCCGAGCAGAAAGGAACGCCCACACAACCAGGACGTCCCAGCCCATTCCGTGACCGCCCCATAGAGGAGAACCTGCGGCTGTTCGAACACATGAATACTTCCGAAGCCGTAGAGGGAAGCATGGTGCTGCGTGCCAAGCTCGACATGGCCAATCCCAACATGCACTTCCGCGATCCCATCATCTACCGCATCATACAGATTCCACACCATCGTACAGGCACCAAATGGCACGCCTACCCGATGTACGACTTCGCCCACGGACAGAGCGACTACTTCGAAGGAGTCACCCACAGCATCTGTACGCTGGAATTTGTGCCCCACCGTCCGCTTTACGACAAATTCGTGGAGCTGTTGCGCGAATACGTTAAAGAGAAGGCTCCCCTGTCGTCCACCGAGGGGGAAACAAATGCCCCAAAGACTAATGAAGCCCCCTCGGGGTCCGTATGTGGGGCTTATGAAGGTCCGCGCCAGATTGAGTTCAACCGTCTGAACCTGACCTATACCGTCATGTCGAAGCGTAAGCTGAAGGCGTTGGTTGACGAGAAGCTGGTCAGTGGCTGGGACGATCCCCGCATGCCAACAGTATGTGGTATGCGTCGTCGTGGGTATTCATCACAGAGCGTCCGTAACTTCATTGACAGCATCGGATATACCAAGTTCGATGCCCTGAACGACTACGCCCTGTTGGAGGCTTCCGTTCGTGACGACCTGAACAAGAAGGCCTGTCGTGTAAGTGCCGTGCTGAATCCTGTAAAACTGATTATCACAAACTATCCCGAAGGCAAGACAGAAGAGCTTGAAGCCATTAACAACCCTGAAAATGAGGTAGATGGAACGCATGTCATCACCTTCAACCGAGAGCTGTGGATTGAGCGCGACGACTTCATGGAAGTGGCTGAAAAGAAGTTCCAGCGTCTGGCTCCCGGCAAGGAGGTCCGACTGAAGAATGCCTATATCATCAAGTGTGATGAAGAGCATCCCTGCGACAAAGATGCAGAAGGTAACGTAACTACCATCTACGCTACTTACGATCCAGAGACGCGCAGTGGGCTGCCCGGGGCCGACCGCAAGATCAAGGGCAAGACACTTCACTGGCTCAGTGCCGGTCATTGCCTGCCTGCAGAGGTTCGTCTGTACGACCGTCTCTTCACCATTGAGAATCCGTCGGCTGACGAACGCGATTTCCGTGAGTTGCTGAATCCTGAATCGCTCATTGTCCTGAACAACTGCTATGTTGAGGAATACGCTGCCAAGAAAAAGGCCGGTGACTTCCTGCAGTTCCAGCGTATCGGCTATTTCACACCTGATATTGAATCAACGCAGGAGCATCTGGTATTCAACCGTACCGTAGGACTCAAGGAGATGAAGAAGCTGAAGGGCTGAATAATGTCCTGAAGCATAGGAAGGAGGTAAGTCTATAACCACTTATGGAAAGAACAGGCGACGACTATTTCGACAGCGAGGAGTTCAAAAACCTGCTGGAGGACTACGAGGAAGCGGTCAACACAGGACAGTCGGTCCTGATGGATGCTGACGACCTGACCGACATTGCCGACTACTACCATTTCATTGGGGAATTCGAATTGGCTGACGAGGCGATAGAACGCGCCTTGTCACTCAACTCTGGTGCCACGTCACCTTTGGTATATAAGATCCGTGAGGCTTTGGACGAAGAGTCTGTTGAGGAAGCAGAAGCATTGCTGGAACAGATCCTTGACAAGAACGACCCGGAATACGCCTACATGCAGGCCGAGATTCTCATCGCCCAAAACAAGATAGAAGAGGCTGACCGTTTCCTTCGCGACCATTTTATGGCTGTCGATCCTGACGAATACCAGGACTTTGTGCTTGATGTTGCAAACATCTATATTGACTATGGTGTCCACGACAAAGCTTACGAATGGCTGATGCGGTCGCCAGGCAACAACAGCGCAGAGTTCAAGGAGATGATGGGACGCGTCATGTTTTGTCTCGGCAATTTCAAAGACAGCCAGCGAATCTTCAACGAGTTATTAGACAAGAACCCCTACTCCGCGACCTATTGGAATGCGTTGGCCAATGCACAGTTTATGGACGAGGACTATGGCGAGTCCATTACCAGCAGCGAGTATGCCATTGCGATTGATCCTACTGATGCGGAAAGCTTACTCACCAAAGCCAATGGTCTCTACCGCCTGAATAACTACGAGGAGGCACTGAAATACTATCAGCGCTACGAGGAACTGATGCCAGGCAATGACTTCAGCGAACTGCAGCAGGGTGTCTGTTTGCTATATCTCGGCAAGTTCAAAGAGTCACTCGAGCATCTGAAGAAAGCCGAGAAGCTGACCTATGATGGATCGCCCTACCAGATGCAGGTTTATCAGGAACTGGTTTTCACGTATAGCGCCCTACGGATGTTGGACAAGGCTATGGCCTGCATCGACAAGACGACAGAGATCGACTGCGACCATAATGAGATGGAGGTGCTGCGCGGTCACGTCCTTCTGGAGAACGAAAAGGTAAAAGAAGCTGAACAGGCGTTCAAGAAAGCTATCGCAGGTTCGGACAGTTCACCAAGAATACTGTTACGTATCATTGTGTCCCTCTACGACAACAAGTTTCTGGATGCCACATACGCCATGTTCCGCATGTTTTTCAAAATTGTCGGCAAGGACTACAACGACGGCTATTCGTACCTGGCACTCTGCTGCTGGGACTTGGGTAAGTCCGACGAGTTCATGAAATACCTGCACGAAGCCGTAGAACGCAATCCGCAGGAGGCCCGTATCGTACTGGCAGGACTATTCCCGGAAGGAATGGAACCTGCTGATTATGTCCGATACATGACGGAACGCCTGAAGTCGTAACCCCAAGTGTGTCCGACGCTTCTCCCGTCGGAATAGGAATTAGTAAATCGTCAAATAGTAAATAGTAAATAGTAAATCGTCAAATAGTAAATAATTATGGGCTTCATTTCCACCCTGCTGAACAATCTGAATTATCCTACCATCCTGCTCCTGATGCTGCTGGAAAGTACCGTCATACCCGTTCCTTCCGAACTGGTCGTTGCTCCTGCTGCCTACCATGCTGCCAGCGGAGAGCTGAATGTCTTTCTGATCATCCTCTTCGCCACCATCGGTGCCGACATGGGTGCCAGTATCAACTACTTTGTCGCACTCTATGTAGGCCGCCCCGTTATCTATAAGTTCGCTAACAGCCGATGGGGTAAGCTCTGCCTGCTCAGTCAGGAGAAAGTAGAAAAGAGCGAGCGTTATTTCGATAATCACGGCGTTGTAGCTACTTTGACCGGCCGACTCATTCCTGGCATCCGACACCTAATCAGCATCCCTGCAGGTCTGGCACGTATGAACTACTGGAAGTTCCTGGCCTATACCACCATCGGTGCTGGTATCTGGCATGCTATTCTGGCAGCTATGGGCTGGTATCTTTCAACATTCGTCAAGGAAGAGGAACTGGAGGCTACTATCGAGCAATACAACCACTACATCGTCGCCGTCATCATCGGAATTGTAGTACTGGCTATAGTATATTTCATTCTAAAATCGGTCATAAAACGCCGTAATAACAAAAAAGACGAATAAATATTCGTTCATATCATTTTTTCTTTGTACATTTGCCGATTGTTAACTCATTACTTTGGCATTATGGCAAGAATCAACAATCACCTCGTTATCATGGCAGGCGGCGTTGGCAGCCGTTTCTGGCCCATGAGCACAGCCGAACATCCCAAGCAGTTCATTGACGTGTTGGGTATTGGCAAGAGCCTGCTCCAGCTCACCGTTGAACGCTTTGAGTCCATCTGCGACCCCAAGAACGTCTGGGTTGTCACCAACAAGAAGTATGCGGATATCGTTCACGAACAACTGCCGGACATGCCTGTCAGCAATATCCTCTGTGAACCTTGCCGCCGTAATACGGCACCCTGCATCGCATACGTCTCCTGGCGCATCAAGTCGAAAGACCCTAAAGCCAACATCGTCGTATCACCCAGCGACCACGTTGTGATGGACGTTGCTGAGTTCCGTCGTATCATTACCGACTGCCTGAAATTCACGGCCGACAGCGATGCCATCGTCACACTCGGCATGAAGCCCACCCGTCCGGAGACCGGCTACGGCTATATCCAGGCAGATCTCTCTGCCAACTCGCTGCGCAACAAGGGCATCTTCCGCGTGGATTCCTTCCGTGAGAAACCCGACTTGGAGACTGCCAGGCAGTATATCTCAAAGAACAACTATTTCTGGAATGCTGGCATCTTCGTCTGGAACGTATCAACCATCGTCAATGCATTCAGGATCTATCAGCCACAGATGGCCAAGATCTTCGAATCCATGCTGCCTATCTATGACACCGAGAAAGAACAGGAGGCCGTTGACCAGCTGTTCCCTGAATGTGAGAATATCTCTGTCGATTATGCCATCATGGAGAAAGCCGACGAGATTTTTGTCTGTCCTGCCAATTTCGGCTGGAGCGACCTGGGCACCTGGGGATCATTACAGGAGCAGTCGAAGAAGGACCTCTCCGGCAATGCGTTGATTGGCAATAACATCAGTCTCTATGAGTCTTACAACTGTATCGTTCATACCGCACAAGAGAAAAAAGTCGTGATACAGGGCCTTGACGGTTATATTATTGCAGAAAACAATGATACCTTATTAATTTGCAAGCTCTCTGAAGAACAGCGTATCAAGCAGTTCTCCGGTGAGTCATAGTTGCATTCTATAAGAACAACAATGCTTAACAAAGACAGTAAGATATACGTGGCAGGACACCGTGGGCTGGTGGGTTCTGCAATATGGAACAACCTGCTTCAGCGTGGCTACACAAACCTGGTTGGTCGCACCCATAGGCAGCTTGACCTCACCGATCAGACGGCTGTCAGGCAGTTCTTCGACGAGGAACGTCCTGAAGCTGTCGTACTGGCTGCTGCCTTTGTCGGAGGCATCATGGCCAACTCGCTCTACCGCGCCGACTTTATCATGCAGAACATGAAGATGCAGTGCAACGTCATCAGCGAGGCGTATGCCCACAACGTCAGAAAGCTGCTCTTCCTGGGTTCCACATGCATCTATCCCAAGGATGCACCACAGCCCATGAAGGAAGATTGTCTGCTTACCTCGCCGCTCGAATACACCAACGAGCCATACGCCATTGCAAAGATTGCAGGTCTCAAGATGTGCGAGTCGTACAACCTGCAATACGGCACCAACTACATTGCCGTCATGCCTACCAACCTCTACGGCCCTAACGACAACTTCCATCTGGAGAACTCCCACGTCATGCCAGCCATGATGCGAAAGATTTATCTGGCCAAGCTGATTCATGACGGTGACTGGGAGAAGATTGCCGCTGACCTCAACAAGCGTCCCGTCGAGGGCATTGACGGAACGGCTTCCCGTGATACCATCATAACGGTATTACGCAAATATAGCATTTCAGACAACAAGGTCGTGCTCTGGGGTACGGGCACTCCGCTCCGTGAGTTCCTGTGGAGCGAGGATATGGCCGACGCCTCTGTCCATGTACTGCTGAATGTAGATTTCAGCGACATCATTGGTATGGAGAAATACAGCAGCGTCCACTACGGAACACAAACCGATGGCAAGGTCGATCGTGACAGTTCTGTAGGACGCGGCGGAGCAATACCCAGACTTGGCGACATCCGCAACTGCCACATCAACGTAGGAACAGGTAAGGAACTAACCATCCGTGAGCTGTCTGAGCTCATTGTAAAAGCTGTTGGCTTCGAAGGTGTTGTAGAGTTTGATTCAAGCAAGCCTGACGGCACGATGCGCAAGCTCATCGACGTGGATAAGCTCCATCGTCTCGGCTGGATGCACAAGGTGGAAATCGAAGAAGGTGTCACCAAGCTCTTCGAATGGTACAGAAACAGTTAACAGTAACCCCAAGTAGTGTGTCCGACGGTTTCCCGTCGGAATAAAAATAAAGAAACAATGAAATCCTTTTCCGAACTCCAACAGCAATTACAGAATCAGTCAGGCAAGCCGAGAATCGCTGCTGTATGCGCCACAGACGATGCCACAAGGACAGCACTTCGCGACATGTCCGAACAAGGACTTGCAGACATCATCAACGTTGACGACGATAATCCCGCTGAAGCAGCAGCACGAGCCGTCGCACTCATCCGCAACGGTGAGGCGGAGGTGCTGATGAAAGGACTCATCGGAACCGACCAGTTGCTGCGTGCCGTACTCAACAAGGAGACGGGAATCCTGCCGCAAGGCCGCGTCTTGACGCATATTGCAGTAGCAGAGGTGCCGGCATACGACAAGCTTCTCTTCTTCTCCGACGCCGCCGTCATCCCCTACCCGACTCATGAGCAACGCATAGAACAGGTACGCTACATCAGCCAAGCATGCCGCGCACTGGGCATCACGGAGCCGCGCATAGCCCTCCTACACTGTGCGGAACACGGTGGGAAGCAATTCCCCTTTGTCGATGGATATGCCGATATTATCCGCATGGCAGAGGAAGGCACATTCGGTCCCTGTATCGTTGACGGTCCTATGGACATCAAGTCCGCCTGCTCTGCTGAAGCTCTACAGGCCAAGCGGATGACCTCAACCCTTGAAGGACGTGCCGATGCACTCATCCTGCCCGACATCGAGGCAGGCAATACGTTGTACAAGGTATTGACACTCTTTGCTGGTGCACGTACCGCCGGCATCCTCTGTGGCACAACGGCTCCCGTCGTCGTACCCTCACGCGGCGATTCGCCAGAGACTAAGTTCAACAGCATGCTGCTTGCCCTCGCCTCGCTCTGAGCCCCCAGTGTGTCCGACGGTTTTACCGTAGGAATATATAAAGAAATAATGAAGAATTCGTAAATCATGAAGATTCTTGTCATCAATCCTGGTTCCACCTCCACCAAGATGGCGGTCTATGAGGACGAAAAGCCCGTTTTGCTGCGTAACATCACCCATTCCGCCAAAGACCTGGCCCATTACGGTGACGTCACGGAGCAGCAGGATTTCCGCCGTCAGCTCGTACTCGACGAACTCCGACAGACAGGCATTCCCGTAGAGTTCGATGCCGTCATTGGACGCGGAGGACTCGTCAAGCCCCTCAGTGGCGGTGTGTATGAGATAAACCAGAGAATGATTGATGACACACGATTCGGCTGCGTCATGCACAACCATGCCTGCAACCTCGGATGCCTGATCGCCCATGAGATAGCCGCCACCATTCCCGGCTGCCGCTCATTCATTGCCGACCCAGGCGTCGTTGACGAGCTGTCGCCAATGGCACGCATCAGCGGGTCGCCCCTCATGCCACGTATCGCCATCTGGCACGCACTCAACCAGCGAGCCATCGCACGGCGCTATGCACGAGGCATCGGTAAGGAATACGAAGACCTGAATCTCATCATCTGTCACTTGGGAGGAGGCATCAGCGTTGCTGCCCACGATCATGGAAAAGCCATCGACACAAACAATGCGTTGGACGGCGAGGGGCCCTTCTCACCCGAACGTGCGGGAAGCCTGCCGGCTGCCGACCTTATCCGTCTGTGTTTCAGCGGCAAGTACAACGAGAAACAACTGTTGAAGCGTATCGCAGGAAAGGCAGGACTGAACGCCCATCTCGGAACCAACGACATGAGGGAGATCATGGAACGCATCAAACAGGGTGACGAGCATGCCCGCCTCATCGTCGATGCCATGCTTTACCATGTGGCAAAGCATATCGCGGCAGAATCCGCCGTCCTCTGTGGCAACGTCGATGCCATCCTGCTCACTGGTGGAATGGCACACAGCGAATACGTCATTTCAGAGCTGCGCAAACGCATCGGATTCCTGGCACCCGTCTATACCTTCCCCGGAGAAGACGAGATGGAAGCGCTGGCGCTCAATGCCCTTGCCGTCCTGCAAGGCAAGCGCGAAGCCAAAGTCTATGACTGATTTCCTCTGGTGTTCTCTTATAAAACGTTCTCACACACGCTTTTGAATTCCCTGTTGCGATGAAGGAAAAAAGAAAGAAACTTTTTTGTGAGATATGTCCGTTGACTTATGCAATCTCCCTGCAGAAGGAAATCATCAGGCGTCATATCAAGAACCTGATGAGCAAGGAAGTATTTGCCAGGCAGCGTCAGACGGAGAAGCTGCCCGTCCTAGTGGCTTCCCAGCACAACGATATGATCAAGCGCGGACCGGGCATCAACTTACAGCATCAGCAGAACAAGGCCGACAACATACGCCTGGCATGCAGTAGGATGAACGGATTGACGGTTCGTCCCGGTGAGACATTCTCGTTCTGGATGCTGGTGGGAAAGACATCACTCAAGAACGGATTCTCTGAAGGTCGTGTCATTATCAATGGAAAACTGGTGGCAGGCGTAGGAGGCGGACTTTGTAACCTGGCCAACACCATCAACCTGCTGGTGCTGGATAGTCCGCTGACCATCACCGAGATACATCACCATTCCGACGCGCTGGCTCCTGACCCGAATGGGGTGAGAGTGCCCTATAGCGCAGGTACGTCGGTCAACTACAACCATGTGGATTACCGCTTCAAGAACAACACTCAACAAACCGTCCAGCTCTGCCTGTGGTGTGAGGGTGACGAGCTGTATGCAGAACTGCGGAGCGAAAAGCCCTTCCCGTTTGTCTATGAGCTGGTAGAGGAAGACCATCATTTCCACCAGGAAAGCAATGGCAAGTTCTATCGTGTCTCCAAGATCTACCGTTTGAAGAAACGTCGTGATACCGCAGAAGTCATCAGCCGTGAACTTATTTGGGACAACCATTCCGAGGTGATGTTCGACTACGCCCTCATTCCTCAAGATCTGATTCGTTAGTAAATTCGTTAAGGAGCCCCTCTTCCTCCGGTGTCCTGTAGGGTTGCTCACAGGTGACGATGGTCGGAACGCCGTTGACCACCCTCCTTGCTCTGCTCGAGGCCCCTTCTTGCTGTTGCCCGAGGGCTCTCTTGCTCTGCTTAAGTTCCCTCCGAGGACTGCCAAAGGGCGGTGCAGGCAGACCAGAACGACTCTGAACGCTGTCTCGTTCTCTCATTTTTTCATTCTTTCATCTACTGCAAAAGTACTCCCAAAGAAACTGTCAACTGTCAACTGAAGACAATCTTTTCTATTTTTAGAACTGCAACGCTGCAACACATAAACACATAAATTGTCATCTCTAAATAACATTTATTTCAAACAGCAGAACCGTTCCTTCTGTGCACTTTTTAGCAAAATGATTGTAAAATCAAACAAAATGATAATCTTTGCAGCCAAAAAGACAGCGAAGATGTCTGGGTTTGGCAGAATGAATAAGTTCCTCTGTTCTTGCTTAACCGGATGACACAGGGGCAGGTCCCTGTAACAATAATAATGCAGAGAACAAAAACGTTATAAGATAGATTATCAAGAAGCAATGTATTCGGGTGATTCCTTAATCCGACAGTGCATCAAGAAGGGCCTGACAGCCTTCCAGTACGTCACGCCATGTAGCCTCGAAGTCGCCGGTGTACCAAGGGTCGGCCACACTGCCGGGCCTTTTCGTGAAGTCCATCAGCATGACAATCTTGCCTTCCGGGTCTCCGCCACAGATAGCTTTCATGTTACGGATATTGTAGGTGTCCATGCCTATCAACAGGTCGAAGCGGTTGTAGTCGCCGCGAGTCATCTGGCGTGCCGTCTTACCCTGACACGTGATTCCGTGTTCCGCCAACTTCCTACGTGCAGGCGGATAGACGCTGTTGCCAATCTCCTCTGTCGAGGTGGCTGCCGACTCTACCAGGATGTCGTCTTCCATACCAGCGTCTCTCACCAGCCGCTTCATGACAAACTCTGCCATCGGACTTCGACATATATTCCCGTGACAGACGAATAATATTCTTTTCTTCATTCCCTTCTTCATTTAAAAAGCTCTTGCCAAGCGTATCAAAAAGTCCCCGCAGCATGGTGCTGCGGGGATTCCTTCTGATTACGACGGATGCAGATAAATTACTTGGCGTAGAGAGCAACGATGGTCTCATACTTTTCCTGCTTGCCAGAGGTCTGCTTCGGCTCTTCAACCTTCTTGCCATACTCATAGACCTGCTCGAGGGTGAGCTTTCCATCCTCAAAGTCCTTACCGATACCGCTGTCGAACGAAGCATAGCGTGCCTTCTTCATAGCGGGCAGTTCAGAGTTCTCCAGGATGTCGGCAGCGTTCAACAGAGCGCGGGCCATAGCGTCCATACCGCTGATGTGAGCGATGAAGAGATCCTCAAGGTCGGTAGAGTTTCGACGGATCTTGGCATCGAAGTTGGTACCGCCATTGCCCAGACCACCGTTGCGGATGATCTCCAGCATAGCCTGAGTCAGCTCGAAGTTGTCGATGGGGAACTGGTCGGTATCCCATCCGTTCTGAGCATCACCGCGGTTAGCATCGATAGAACCCAGCATACCGGCGTCAACGGCGCAAGCCAACTCATGCTCGAAGGTATGACCAGCGAGTGTGGCGTGGTTCACCTCGATATTCACCTTGAAGTCCTTATCCAGACCGTGAGCCTTCAGGAAA
>CAJOQT010000118.1 GCA_905236875.1 uncultured Prevotella sp.
CTACCTCCGAGAACATATAGCTCACGTGAGCCGCAGCCTCGTTACCATCACAGGTGATAAATTTCTTTTCTTTAGCCATTTGTTTATAATATAAAATATAACAGTTTTGCCAGAATAATACCTATTATAATAATAAATCGTTTTAAAACGCTGCAAAGGTACAAAGAAATCCTCAAATTGCAAAGCCGTGATTGCAAAATATTGCTAAAACGTTTGCGTAATTAGCATTGGTCGTATTAAGCATCGGGTATCAATATAAAAAACCGAGAAGCCATAAAGGTATCTGGTTGTCCTTACCCACTTCTGTATTATAGCGTGCGTAGATAATGTCAGGATGATTTTTCATCTTGTTCTGGATTGTTGCATTACATACTCGGAACTTCAATTTCTCATCAACCACATAGAAGTTGTCACGTCCGCTCTGATTTACTTTATGGTCTTTCCAAAGCGCATTGACGAAGAATGTCTCCATAGCATCCTGCTGTTCCACCTGGATAGGATAGATGGCATACATCAGATTTGAGTTATGGAGCATGATTTTCGACGGTTTCTTCGGAAAATCCTGACCTACGGGATAGATAATATTGATGAGCCGGGCATCAGCCAGATACTTGATATAGTTCATGACCGTTGCTCTCGATGTTTCGATGTTATAAGCCAGTTGACTGACATTGGGAGCCTTGGGGCCGTCTTCTGCAAGCTGGTAGAACAGCTTTTTAATCTTCGTCAGATACTTCAGTTCTATCTGCTTAATAAGCAGAATATCGACTTCTGTCATCATATTCATCGTCTTCAACAGGTTCTCGCTATAGTTCCGATGTTCCTGAAAGAAGGGATAGAAGCCATGATGGATGTAGTGCTGGAAATACCGGTTGGGGGATACCTTCGGCAGAATCTGCTTGATGATATGCTCGTGGTCTTGCAAGATTTCCTCAAGCGAGTAGGGGCGGAAGTCGTTACCTGTCAGCAGGTTGATGAACTCACGGAAAGAAAAGCCTCTAAGGTTGTAGCTTTTTACAATACCGTTCAATTCGGGGTTTTCGTCTTTCAGCCGCATGACGCTACTGCCTGTAAAGACAATCTTCAATCCAGGATGCTCATCATAGCAGCGACGCAGTTCTTTGCTCCAGTCCGGCTGTTTGAATACTTGGTCAATTAGCAGTACACGACCTCCCTGATGGTAAAACTCACCGGCAAAGTCAGCAATACCTCTTCCCTGGAAATAGAAGTTGTTCATGTTGATATACAAGCATTTCCGATCTGATACGTTGAACTTCTCCTTGGCATATTGCAGCAGGAAAGTGGTCTTGCCGACACCACGTGTTCCCTTGATACCAATCATGCGGTCGTTCCAGTCAATCTCATCCATAAGGATGCGACGAACTGGCGCATTTGTATGTTCTACTAAATAACGATGTGTCCTGAAGAACGCTTCCATTGACAATCCTATGATTTTGATTTGTTTATATTGGATGCAAAGTTAAACATTTTATCTCAAATTGCAAAGTATATATAGCAAAATCTCAAAAAAAGTTGTAAATTTGCAGCGAAACTTAAGAATAAGAAGATAATTACAATGAAATTACATATTTTTAACCCTGAACATGACCTTGCTTTGGCAGCCAATCTTTCCAATTTTACGGCTCCATTGGCAGGCAGGGCACTTCGCAATGAGCTCTCGTATCTTCCCGCTTTCTGGGCAGACGAGGATGATGTTGTCCTGACCGACGACCCCAATTTTGCTGAACGACAGTTCAAGAATGTTGCCGTTCAACTGGACATCAAGTGTCCCCAGCCGCAGTTTGTCACGAAGAATAGTCTTAACGCTTTGCCCGTCAGTAGTGTGGAGCCTTGGGGCTGGGACTTAGCTATACGTGGTGAACTGTTGCGTGCCGGGCTTTGTGAGGCTTTGCTACCCAGTGTCGATGAAATCGAAGAAATCCGTCAGTTGTCACATCGCCGTCATACTACATGGATGCTCGATGAAATCGATGTTCCACATACTGTCGGCCAATCCTGGTGTTGTTCGACTATCGATGAAATCAGGGAAATCATGTTCCGTCATCACGACATTGTGCTCAAGGCACCTTGGAGTTCCACAGGACGAGGTGTCAGGATGGCTCACGGCACGCTGGAACAGCCGCTATGCCGATGGATCAACCGGTTATTTGAAACTCAAGGATCTGTAATGGTTGAACCTTATTATAATAAGATATGTGATTTCGGTATGGAGTTTTATAGCGATGGAGACGGACAGGTCGCTTATTGTGGGCTTTCGCTTTTCTCCACCGTCAATGGTGCCTATACGGGAAATCTCCTGATGTCGGAAGAAAATAAGGAAGAGACCATAAGTCGCTATATTTCATTGGAGACACTTCAATCCGTTCAAGAAAGAATAATATCATTAACAGGAGAAATGTATCAGGGAAAGTATCGTGGTCTTTTTGGTGTAGATATGATGATTGTCTGTCAAGATGACGGCAGCTACGGGTTGCATCCTTGTGTGGAAATAAACCTCCGTCGTACGATGGGACACGTAGCGCTGGCCATGAAGAAGTACATAAAAAAAGGGAGACTTACCATTTATGGCAAGCCCCACTCTTTTAGTTTGATGTTAGAACATTCGGTATGATGTTAGTTCATATAGACATATACCATAACCAGGAACAGCACAATGGCTATGACACATAGGCTAAACTTTAACCACTTCTGAATCTTCTTATTCCGCTCAAGGGCTGCCAGTTGCCTTTGCTTGAACATGGTTGCACCATCCCTGTGATGATGGTGATGATGATGTTGTTCCGAATTACTCATTTTCTTATGGTTTCAATTAACTGCGTGCAAAAGTACGCAATAATTTTGTAACGACCAAATATTTTGGTATTTAATTAAACAGCATTGACAACAAATATGCCACGATGGTCGAAACGGAGACACAAACCAGTCCAGGCATCATGAAGGAGTGATTCAACAGATATTTGCCTATCACCGTCGTTCCGGTACGATCGAAGTTTACCGTTGCAATATCTGACGGATAATTCGGAATGAAGAAATAGCCATAGACACTGGGAAGTACACCTAACAGCACCCATCCGTGAATACCCAGAGAGTAGGCGAGGGGTAACATAGCCACCACGACGGCTCCCTGTGAATTGATAAGAACGGACACCAGGAAGAAGGCGATAGCGATGGACCATGGGTATTCTTTCACCATATCGCCCAACATGGCTTTCATCTCAGGCATGTAGTTAGAGAAGTATGTGTCAGCAAGCCACGCAATGCCGTAGATGGCGACAACAGCCACCATACCGCTCTGCCAGACAGCTCCTCCTACAGCCTTCTTGGGCTTCGCGCCACAGAAGATAATCATCAATGCAGCAGCACTTATCATGACAATCTGGATGACGAGGTTCATGGCTAATGGCTTCTCAGTCTTCTTTGTAACCATATCGACCACCATCTTTCCCTTGATCAAGTCGTCGCTTTTGACAGTCATGGGCTTGGCATCGGATAGGATAACCTTGTTGGTGTCAGTGACGTGGATTTCCTCACCGTTCACCACCTTTGTAGAGATGCAGATGGTGTCAACCGACTGCGGAATGAATGTAACGTTCTTACCTGTCTTTGTGGCTACAACAGTATTGTAGGAGGGCAGCAGATTTACATTAAACGCCTGTGCAATAGAGAAAACGACGATGACTCCCAATGCAGCGAAGAAAATATAGACGGCACGCTTTGACTCAGGGGCAATCCTCTTGTTGAGTGTCGTTGCAGAGTCACCATAAATGTAATTGTACTGGGCAGGGTCTTTGATGCGCTTCTGGAACTCAGGATCCTTGTCAAGGTCTTTCCCCCGATGGAACGAGAAAGCAGCAGCTACCATCAAGCCGATGACACAGGCGGGGATAGTTACCATAAGAACCTGAGGTATCGTGATGTCAAATCCATTGGAATTGGAAATGAGTACGAACGATACTACTGCAGCTGCAATTGGTGAGCACGTGATTCCCACCTGCGAGGCAATACTGGCCACACCACAGGGACGTTCAGGACGGATGCCTTTCTTGATGGCGATATCCACGATGATGGGCATCAGCGTATAAACCACGTGACCTGTGCCTACCAACACCGTGAGGAAGAAGGTACACAGGGGAGCCAGGAACGTGATACGGTCAGGATGTTTCCTGAGAAGACGTTCGGCAATCTGTATCAACCAGTCCATGCCGCCCGATGCCTGTAGAACACCGGCACAGGTGACAGCAGCGATAATGATGTAGATAACGTCAGTTGGCGGAGAACCAGGCTTCAGTCCGAAGCCGAAAACAAGGATTGCAAGTCCGATGCCTGAAATGGCACCAAGTGCAAGACTGCCGTAACGCGATCCCACGTAGAGTGCCAAAAGCACTACCAGCAGCTGGATAATCATTACAAATGTCATAGATGTGTAGATTTTGGGTTTGTTTTAGTCATTGGGATATCGGTTGCAAAGATAAGATTTTTTTTTCATTCGTGCAAGTGTTTTGCGATAAATGCATCAAAAAATACGAATAATTTGGTGGTATCAGAAAAACTTATTACCTTTGCACATCAAATTCACGAAGTAAGAAAACGATATCAGACAATGACAAAGAGATTTAACGAGCATAATGGCTTGAATCTGACGCAGGTAAATAACGACATCCTGCAAATGTGGAAAGAGAAAAACGTCTTCTGGCGCTCTATCGAAGAGCGCGAAGGCTATCCCCAGTTCGTCTTCTATGAGGGTCCTCCTTCGGCTAACGGTCATCCTGGCATACATCATGTGCTGGCAAGAAGCATCAAGGATACTTTCAACCGCTACAAGACCATGCAGGGCTTCCAGGTGAAGCGCAAAGCTGGATGGGACACTCACGGACTGCCCGTTGAATTAGGTGTTGAAAAGGAGCTGGGTATCACCAAGGCTGACATTGACAACAAGGAGTCTGATAAGTATATTTCTACGGAGGATTACAACCGCAAGTGTCGTGAGAACGTGATGATTTATACGCAGGAGTGGCGTGACCTGACAGAACGGATGGGCTATTTCGTCGATTTGGATCATCCGTATATCACCTACGACAATAAATACATCGAAACATTGTGGTGGCTGCTTAAGCTGTTCTATCATAAAGGACTGCTGTATAAGGGATACACTATTCAGCCGTATTCTCCTGCTGCCGGAACGGGACTGTCCAGTCACGAACTGAACCAGCCTGGCTGTTATCGTGATGTGAAGGACACCACTTGCACAGCCATGTTCAAGATGAAGAACCCCAAGCCGGAGATGACAGGGTGGGGAACTCCCTACTTCCTTGCATGGACCACAACGCCTTGGACGTTGGCTGCCAATTCCGCCCTCTGTGTAGGACCGAAGATTGACTATGTAGCTGTCGAGACTTATAATCCCTATACTGCCGAACCGATTACCGTCGTTCTGGCGGAGGCACGGCTGGCAGCTTATCTGGCTCCAGAAGGAGAAATCACCGATGGCGGTGAGATGCCAGAATATAAGAAAGGTGAGAAATTCATGCCCTACCGTATTGCAGGACGCTATAAGGGAACTGACCTTGTAGGAATGGAATACGAGCAGCTGATGCCCGCCATCAAGCCGATGGGCGATGCCTTCAAGGTGATTCCTGGTGACTATGTTACGACCGACGACGGTGCCGGTATCGTACATATTGCCCCGAACTTTGGTGCCGACGATGCCTTTGTAGCCAAGAAAGCCGGTATCTGTCCTATTGTTCTGATTGACAAGAAAGGACAGGAACGTCCTGTCGTCGATCTGCAGGGTAAGTATTTCCTGATAGAGGATCTCGACGAAGACTTCGTCAAGAACTATGTCAATGTGGAAGAGTGGGGTAAGTTTGCCGGACGTTATGTGAAGAATGCCTATGACGAGACGTTGACCGACAAGGACGAGACGCTTGACATCTCTATCTGTATGGATCTGAAGGCACAAGACAAGGTGTTCAAGATTGAGAAGCATGTGCATAACTACCCCCATTGCTGGCGTACAGACAAGCCGGTCTTGTATTATCCGTTGGATTCGTGGTTTATTAAGAGTTCTGCTTGTAAGGAACGTATGAGCGAGCTGAACCGTACCATCAACTGGCAGCCGGAGTCAACGGGAACGGGACGTTTTGGCAACTGGCTGGACAATCTGAACGACTGGAACCTCTCGCGTTCCCGTTTCTGGGGTACACCGCTACCCATCTGGCGCAGTGAGGATGGTGAAGAAATCTGTATCGGCAGCGTTGAGGAGCTTTACGATGAAATCGAGAAATCTGTTGCTGCAGGCTTTATGCAGTCGAACCCGTTGAAGGATAAGGGTTTTGTGCCTGGCGACATGAGTCAGGAGAACTACGACCGTATCGACTTGCACCGTCCTTATGTCGATTATATCGTGCTGGCTTCTGCAACAGGAAAGCCCATGAAGCGTGAGACTGACCTGATAGACGTTTGGTTTGATTCAGGCTCCATGCCTTACGCGCAGGTACACTATCCATTTGAAAATGCCGATCTCATCGACAAAAATATCGCTTTTCCCTGCGACTTCATTAACGAGGGTGTTGACCAGACGCGTGGATGGTTCTTCACACTACACGCCATCGCAACGATGATCTTCGATAGTGTTGCATTCAAAAACGTGATTTCATCGGGTCTCGTACTTGATGCCAAGGGCAATAAGATGTCGAAGCATGTGGGTAATGTGGTTAACCCGTTTGAAATGATAGAGAAATACGGATCTGATGCTGTCCGTTTCTATATGATGACCAACTCTGAACCCTGGGACAATCTGAAGTTCGACCCAGAGGGTGTGGACGAGGTGCGCCGTAAGTTCTTCGGTACCTTATATAATACATACAGCTTCTTTGCCTTGTATGCCAATGTAGATGGTTTCGACCCGAAGACAGCACAGGTGGCTTTCGAGAAGCGTCCGGAGATTGACCGTTGGATCCTCTCTTGCCTGAACACACTTATCAAGGGTGTGGAAAGCGAGCTTGACAACTATGATCCGACACGCGCAGGACGACTTATCGATGCGTTTGTCAACGACTCACTTTCCAACTGGTATGTACGCCTGAACCGCAAACGTTTCTGGGGTAAGGATATGAGTGAGGACAAGCTTTCTGCCTATCAGACGCTCTACACCTGTCTGATGACAGTTGCCAAGCTGCTTGCTCCGTTTGCTCCGTTCTATGCCGATCAGGTCTATAAAGATTTGGGCGGCGACCTTGATTCTGTACATCTGGATAAGTTCCCTGTTTCCGACGAAAATCAGATAGACAAGGACTTGGAGGCTCGTATGGAAATGGCACAGAAGATCACGTCGATGGTACTTGCCTTGCGCCGTAAGGTGAACATCAAGGTTCGTCAGCCGCTGCAGGCCATCATGGTTCCTGCTGTCGATGATGAGCAGAAGAAGCACATCGAGGCAGTGAAGAACCTCATCATGAACGAGGTGAACGTGAAAGAGCTTCGTTTCGTGGAAGGTGCAGGAGTACTGGTGAAAAAGGTGAAGTGCAATTTCCGTACAATGGGTAAGAAGTTCGGAAAGCTGATGAAGGGAGTTGCTGCCGCAATGGATCAGCTCTCGCAGGAGCAGATTGCCGAATTGGAGAAGCACGGAACCATTGGCATCACTGTCGAAGGACAGGAACTGACAGTTGAAGCTGTCGATGTAGATATCATCAGCGAGGATATTCCAGGTTGGCTCGTTGCCAATGAGGGTAACCTGACTGTTGCCCTTGAGGTGGAGCTTACAGAAGAGTTGAAGAACGAGGGTATGGCTCGTGAACTGATTAACCGCATTCAGAATATCCGTAAGGAAAGTGGCCTTGAGATCACCGACCGTATCGTTGTCACCATCGAACCAAATGAGGAGGTCAGGAAGAGTCTTGGCAGTTTCGAGGACTATATCAAGACACAGGTTCTTGCAGAAGAAATTCTTCTACAACCCAATGACGGGCAAGAAATTGTTTTCGATGACTTTAAGTTAAACATCAAAGTTCTAAAATTATAATTATCAATAACAAAAACTATTATTATGGCAGAAAAGACACGTTACACTGACGAAGAACTGGAAGAGTTCCGTCAGATTATTGATGAGAAGCTGTCGTTGGCCAAGCGTGACTATGATCAGATGATGCGCGTCTTAATGAATCAAGATTCAAACGACGTCGATGACACGTCCCCAACGTACAAGGCATTGGAAGAGGGTAGTACCACGCAGTCGAAGGAGGAACTCATCCAGATGGCTGCACGTCAGCAGAAGTTTATACAAGGTTTGGAGGCTGCCCTGGTGCGCATTCAGAACAAGACCTATGGTATTGACCGCATTACTGGTCAGTTGATTCCCAAGGAGCGCCTTCGTGCTGTTCCACACGCCACGTTAAGCGTTGAGTCAAAGCTGAATCGTAAATAAATGGATGTAGGCAAGAAAACATTGTGGAACAGCGGCTGGATGGCGGTACTCATCGTACTTGTAGTCCTTGCCATTGACCAGATCCTGAAGGTTTGGGTGAAGACTCACATGAGTCTGCACGAAAGCATTGAGATAGCCAGTTGGTTTAAGTTTACATTTGTCGAGAACAACGGAATGGCATTTGGTATGGAGATAGGTAGCAAGATATTCCTTTCTGTATTCCGTGTCGTTGCTGTGGTGGCCTTAACCTATTATATCTGGCTTCAGATCAAGGAACGTGCCCGAGGCGGATATGTCGTTCTCCTCTCTATGATATTGGCAGGAGCCATCGGCAATCTGATAGACTGTATGCTCTATGGTCTCATCTTTAATGTTTCGACACCATACACTGTTTCAGAACTGGTTCCTTTTGGTGAAGGCTATGCGCCTTTCCTTATGGGCAGGGTAGTGGACATGTTCTACTTCCCGCTCATTGAGACAAGCTGGCCCACATGGATGCCTTTCGTTGGCGGCCAGGAATTTGTTTTCTTCAGTCCTATATTCAACTTCGCTGATGCCAATGTCAGTGTGGGTGTTGTTCTGCTGTTGATATTCTTTCGTAAAGAATTAAGTCAAATTTCTTTCAATATAAAGCAAGAACCGGCAGAGGAGGACGATGAACAGGCATAAAATGCTCTTCGTGCTGACAGTCCTGGCGATTGTGCTTATGACTGCATGCCGGCCAGGTACTCCAAAGGGGGTGATTACTCCAGGCAATATGGAAGACATCCTCTACGACTACCATATAGCTACGGCGATGGCAAGACAGGCACAGGCAGAAACGCAGGAAGACCGTGACTTTAATGAGGTGATGTATCTGCATGCCGCATTAAAGAAACATGGTGTAACAGAAGCCGAGTTCGATTCCTCTCTGGTCTATTACTACGGTCATGTTGATCGTTTTGCCGAGATATACGGTGATGTTGTCAAGCGGCTCAGCGAGGAAGCTGTCTCTATCGGCGCATCTGTCGGTGAAATCGGACAATTTACAACTTACAGCACTACGGGAGATACTGCAAATATCTGGAACGATGCCACTTCTCTGTTGTTGTTGCCTCGACCAGGCTTCAATCGCGTGTCGTTCGAGATGAAGGCGGACACGACATACAAGAAAGGCGATACATTCCAGTTTAATATGGTATCCACCTGGATGTATAAGTCGGGTATGAAGGATGCATTGGTGTATATTGCTGTCCGCTACGACAATGACAGTATTTCAACGCATTCCGTACATTGTACAGTATCGGGTAATCTCAACCTGCGTGTGCCACGAGTCGATGAGCATCGCGTAAAGGATATCCGTACGTTTATCTACCTTGCACCATCAGGTGAAGACGATGCTAGTAACCTGCTGTTTATCGAGCAGATACAATTGATTCGTTTCCATAGCCAAGATATGGATTTGCAGACAAACGAGACACCTTCTGCTACTCCTGGAGAAACAGCAGCACCAGCACCAGTGAAGCCTGAACCGCCGAAGGCACCAGCACCTCCTGATTACGTGAAGCCTCAACCACTCAAAATACAATAACGTGGATATGAGAAGGGTTGCAGCACATGAGATCAGATGTCCCGATGGCTCAACGGTTCATCCGGGTATTGTGGAAATTACCGATGGAACCGTCAGAAAAATAGGACAGTTCGTTGAGGAACTGGAGCGGACAGAATGGCTGGGCGGAACAATAGAGATCAGACAAGAAGGCGAGAGCCTCAGAGCATATAAAAATAACAAACCTATTTAAATATTACGACTATGAATCTGAAAGTACGTTTATCGGTGATGAGCTTCTTGGAGTTCGCCGTGTGGGGAGCCTACCTCACGTGTATGGGAAACTATCTGGGTGTTGCCGGCTTAGGTGACAAGATTTCCTGGTTTTATGCCATTCAGGGCATTGTGAGTATCTTTATGCCAACCCTGATGGGTATTGTGGCCGATAAGTATATCCAGCCGCAGCGACTGTTAGGTCTCTGCCATTTGATAGCTGGTGCCTTTATGATCTGTTGCTGGTGGATGGGCGAACAGGCAGGCTTTGGTAATGAACTGGCTGACAAATCGCTGTTCATTGCGTTCTATACGCTGAGTGTGGCATTCTATATGCCTACCATAGCTCTTACAAACACAACGGCATTCACAATTCTGAAAAACAACGGTATGGATACTGTCCGCGACTTCCCGCCCATTCGTGTGTTGGGAACAGTGGGCTTTATTGCCACCATGTGGTTCGTCAACTGCGCCTATATCGATGACGGCGGATTCGGACTTACAATAGGCGATAGTCCCCATAAGTTCCAGTACACTTACTTGCAGTTCCTGGTATCGGGTATCTTGAGTCTGGTGCTCTTTGCCTATTGCTTTACCTTGCCGGAGTGTAAGCTGGATAAGAAAGAGGGTAAGGTGTCGCTGGCCGAGACTCTTGGACTCAATGCTTTCAAGTTGTTCAAGCGTCGTCAGATGGCCTTGTTCTTTATCTTCTCTGCATTATTGGGAATGTGCTTGCAGGTTACAAACGGCTTTGCCGGTCCATTCCTCACCAGTTTTAACGCAAGCCCCGATCCAGCCATCAATGATTCGTTTGCTGCCGACAATGCAACATTGCTGACTTCTATCTCTCAGATTAGCGAGGCATTGTGCATTCTGATGATTCCGTTCTTCTTGAAGCGTTTTGGCATCAAGGTGGTGATGCTCATGTCAATGTTTGCATGGGTGTTCCGCTTCGGATTCTTCGGTATAGGCCATCCCACCATACCTGGTGTTACATTCTTCATCCTCTCCTGTATCGTTTATGGTGTTGCCTTCGACTTCTTCAATGTGTCAGGCGGTATCTTTGTTGATCAGGAGTGTGATTCATCCGTAAAGGCTTCTGCACAAGGATTGTTCATGATGATGACGAATGGTGTCGGTGCCACTATTGGAACACTGGCAGCCGGTGAAATTATCAACACCTTCTGCCATTGGAGTGACGGTTATCTGGTGGGCATACAGGATGATGGCTGGCAGACCTGCTGGTTCATCTTTGCAGCGTTTGCTCTTGCCGTTGGCGTATCATTTGCCCTCTTGTTCAAGCCGGAAAAGAAAAAAGTTTAAATGGAACGTACGCGACTGATATACAGAAGTCTGGCAGAGATTGTGGGTTCGGACGGTATGGCAATCATCACGCTTACCGACGAACCCCTTGCCAGGGCTTTATGCGTAGTTTGTGACCAGACTATGCGTAATCAGTTGCAATTGAGGGCAGAGCATCAAGAATTGTGTCAGAGTATGCTGCCCGAAGTGTTGACTATGTTCCTTGACGACTATGTGAAGGTGCAGAAGCTGGAAATCATGATCTATAGCATCAGGAACGGACAGTACATGGTGACGTTGATGAATGCTGACAACTATTCCATTCACTCGATTCGTATCAGTGATGCCATCCTGCTACACGTTATAGCTGGTGTTCCCATCTATATTGATGAGGAACTCATGAAAACCCAAAGCGTGCCTTATCAGCCTGACCAGCAGAAGGTTTCTGTCCCTATCAATAGTCTTGACACAGAAAAGCTCAAGGATGAACTGGAGAGAGCCGTTGAAGAAGAGGACTATCGGCTGGCCGCCTATATCAAGGAAGAATTGAACCGCAGAACCTCACAAATCTGATGGTGAAATGAAGGAAACACGCTATTTCTATACCCCCGACATCGCCGTCAGCCACAACCTTCCTGCCGAGGAAGCTGCCCACGCTGTCAGAGTGCTCCGTATGCAGCAGGGCGACGAGATGATGTTGATGGACGGCAAGGGAACCTTCTATCGGGCCGAAGTGACTGTCGCTACACAGAAGCAATGTTGCTTTCAAGTGTTGGAAATCCTGCCGCAGCAACCACAATGGGAGGGACATCTGCAGCTGGCCATAGCTCCGACCAAGATGATGGAGCGTATGGAGTGGCTTGTAGAGAAGTCCGTCGAGATAGGTATTGATGAGCTGTCGTTCCTCGACTGTCAGTTTTCAGAACGCCATATCGTTAAGCTGCCACGTGTCGATAAAATCGCCATTTCTGCCATGAAGCAGAGCCGTAAAGCCTGGAAAACGCAGCTGAACGAGATAGAGAATTTCCGCTCGTTTGTGACTCGTGAGCATAGGGGACGTAAGTTCATTGCCCATTGCTACGATGAAATTCCGCGTACCTATTTATTTGATGAGCTGAACAAGCCCGCAGAAACGAACGACGTGCTGGTGCTCGTCGGCCCCGAAGGCGACTTCTCTGTCGATGAGGTTCGTCTGGCTGTCGAGCACGACTTTGTATCTGTCCATCTGGGCGACAGCCGTTTACGTACAGAGACGGCAGGACTGGCAGCCGTGATGATGATGCAACTACGGAGATGTTCTTCGCAAGCGAAACTGTCACAGGTCGAGCGGAACGAATGAAATAAACACAGATTAAAGAACATAAAAGGATGAGACGTATTATTCTATTACCGTTACTATTGCTTTGCCTCGTATCGAAGGCACAGACGACGATGCAAGAGGTCTTCAAGTCGATGCCCGACTCCCTGATGCCTTACCTGTCAGTTAATAACAGGCTCGATTTTATCGATTTCATCGAGTCGTCTATGGAGGCAAAAGTAACTAACGGATTGGGCGGGAAATCGGTAATGACCGATCTAAACAACCAATACCTGTGTATTCAACTTAATGAGTCATCCGTCGTACAAATGCGTCTTTTGCCAGTAAGTGTTCCCGTTGACGGCATGCAGCAAGTGGTTTGCATGGTCCAAACATACGGAACGTCAGGGAAAGAGAGCACTATTTCTTTCTATTCCTGCTCCTGGCGGCCACTTTCCTGGCCGGTTGCAGGACTGGTTTCCGCCGACGACCTTTTGGCACGTCCTGCAACGATGACTGAGGAACGCTTCAATGAGTTGAAGGCCATGCTGATGCCGTATCTCCTCTGTGCCTCTTTATCAGCTGACGATGATATCATCACACTTTCAATCTCCAATGCCCAGATTCCAACCGACGATCAGGCAGATGTTGATGCAGTCAGACTGTCAAAAACTATTAAATGGAATGGCCATACTTTTAAATAATATTAAAATCGGATGTTGATAAACTAAAAATATTTGCATATATAATTAACAATGTGTATATTTGCAATGTGTTTTTCATGGTATTAGATTATTAAGGTTAATGAAAAATTGATTGTCGTGAGACAATCAATTTTTTATCCATCGCTTTGATCATTTGATTTTTCAAATCAATGCGACGGAAATTAAAAAAGGGAGCCTGAGAAGGTTCCCTTTTTTAATTTCAGGCAGCGTATCTCAAGAGCGCAGGTACATGTTGTATCGCAGTTCAATGTCCATCGTTGTCTGCTGGCCATGCCCCGTATAAAGTGCTGTTTCCGGAGGCAGTGCGGCTTTCAGCTTCTGCATGCTTTCCATCAGGTCATCGTAACTTCCGCGTTCGAAGTCTGTCCGTCCTACGCTCATATGGAACAGCGTGTCACCCGTAAAGGCCGTCTTTTCTTCCTTGCAGTAGAACACGCATGAACCGGGAGTATGTCCTGGGGTGGAAATGATGCTGAACTGGTGGGTCCCGAAGCAAATGATGTCGTCTTCTGTCAGGTATTTTCCTACGGGTGGAATTACATCCTCCAGTTCAAAACCAAACATGTTCCGAGCCTGCAAGTCCAATCTGGTAATCAGGAAATCATCCTCTTGCATTACTTCTGGCTTTATCCCGAACTCCTTGTAAATGATAAGATTACCGAAGCAGTGATCCAGGTGTCCATGAGTACATAACAAATGCATAGGCTTCAGGTTGTTGGTGCGAAGATAGTTGAGGACAGCTTGATGCTCCTGAGGAAAGAACGAGCCACAGTCAATGATAACGGCTTCCTGTGTATCGTCGCTGACGATGTAGGTATTCTCCTGTAGCGGATTAATAACGAGTTGTTTGACGTTGAACATAACTTCTCTAACTTCTAAATCATAAGGGTAGGTAGATGCAGTATTTCTGTTTGAACCACTCTTCTTTGAACCACTGGCTGATGTCGGCTACTTCGACGATATGCCGGAACGGACGTGTCTCGGCCTGTATATCACCTCCTTTCAAGCAAATAATGCCGTTTGGGAAAGCATTCTGCTGGCGTTTGGAGATATTTTTCTTGACAATTTTCACCAAATCGGGTAGGGGCATTACAGCTCTGCTGACGATGAAATCGTACTTTTCGCGCTCATCTTCGCCTCTCAACTGTACCGCTTGACAGTTTTTCAAGCCAATGCTTTTAGCGATTTCCTGTGCTACCATGATTTTTTTACCCGTTCCATCGATAAGTTTGAACCTGCATTCCGGGAACATGATAGCCAACGGGATACCAGGGAAGCCGCCACCAGTGCCGAAGTCCAGTATCTGGGTACCAGAGTTGAAGCTGATCATCTTGGAGATGGCCAGTGAGTGCAGCACATGATGCTCGTAGAGGTTGTCAATATCCTTGCGAGAGATAACGTTGATTTTAGCGTTCCAGTCTCGATAAAGTACGTCGAGAGCCTCCAGCTGCTGACGCTGTATGTCCGATAGATTGGGGAAATATTTTACTATCTTATCCATAGTTCTTAATTCATAGTTCTAAATTTCTATTTTATAACCAGTATATCCTTCACTTCCGAGTATGTCACGCTGATTTCTGTCATACCTTTCTCGTAGGGCGCAATCTCGTAAGGATTGTAAATAAACGTGATTTCATCGTCATTTAGGATGAAATTTTCCGACGGAAACATATCCATAGAATACAGATAGTCCTTGGCTTTCAACTCGTCCTGTGTTGTTACGTCAGCTATTTCCATCAGTTTTTCCTGCAATAGTTCTTTCAGCCGTGTCTCATAGCCTGGTACAAAGACATCACTCAATGTCAGTTGATGTCCCGACTGCTCATCGAAGTTTAGCACCAGTAGTTGTCTGATACCGTGTGCGCCACCTTCATGATAGTCTATATCAATGAAGTAGTTCACCACGCCTTCACGTCCGCTCTGTGTCCTTGTGTCGATGGTATAGTGGTACTCATACCAGGCTTTTTTCGATGCGTCGTTCCTGTCACGCTCATAGAGTGCCGTTAGGGTTCCTTTGTAGTCACGGACGTATTGTGTTGCAAACGAGTCGGCAGCCTGTTGCATTGTCAGTCCCTGCATATCGAACAGGTGATGCTGTAGGGTCTCATTGACCTCTTTGTCCGTCTCGGCATTACCGCCATTGGCATAATTCACCTCCAACAACACTTTGCACGACGGAGCGTCCTTGCCTGCTGCCAGAGCCACTTCTTTCTCAACCTTCAACTTCTCAAACTTCAGTACGTTCGACTCGTTGCTGCCACAGGCACAGAGCAACAAGACAGTGCATAGACTCATCAGTAAGACGGTGCAAGCACAAATATCAATAGCTTTGATTCTTTTATTCATATCGCTGCAAAATTACAAATTTATTCTCATATTTGAAAATAAATATGGTAAATTCTACAGGAAAAACAAAGAATATTGGACGAATTATCCTTTGCGGTTTTACGAAGGCCTTGCGCCCTGCTTGTCTATGGTGGCATAAAAACGATTACGTAATTAATTTGTGTTTTTTACGGAAGATATTTTGTCGTATGAAAAAATAGTGGTAACTTTGCCGAAAGATTTAATCATCATCAAAATTACAACAACTTAAAAACAAATGGCAAAAATCGTAACATTGGGCGAGATCATGCTTCGCCTGTCGCCGCAAGGCAACGACCGTTTTATTCAGAGTGAATCATTCCGCATCATCCCTGGCGGTGGTGAGGCTAACGTAGCAGTTTCTGTGGCAAACTACGGCCACGAGGCTTATTTCGTATCGAAGCTGCCGAAGCATGAAATCGGACAGATTGCCGTCAACGCCTTGCGTCGCTATGGTGTCAATACCGAGTTTATTGCGCGTGGTGGTGACCGCGTAGGTCTATACTATGCCGAGACGGGTGCATCCATGCGTCCCTCGAAGGTTATCTACGACCGCGCACATTCCTCTATCGCCGAAGCCAGTCCTGCCGACTTCGACTTCGATAAGATCATGGAGGGTGCTGCTTGGTTCCACTGGAGTGGTATCACGCCCGCCATCAGCGACAAGGCTGCCGAGCTGACAAAGCTTGCCTGTGAAGCTGCGAAGCGTCATGGTGTGACAGTCAGCGTTGATCTGAACTTCCGCAAGAAGCTGTGGACCAGCGAGAAGGCCATCTCTATCATGCGCCCGCTGATGAAATATGTAGATGTATGTATCGGTAACGAAGAGGATGCAGAACTCTGTCTCGGTTTCAAACCCGATGCTGATGTCGAGGGTGGACAGACGGATGCTGCCGGCTATGAGGGTATCTTCAGGCAGATGATGCAGGAGTTCGGCTTCAAATATGTCGTCAGCACGCTACGTGAGAGCTATAGTGCTACGTTCAACGGCTGGAAGGCCCTCATCTACGACGGAAAGGAGTTCTACCAGAGCAAGCGTTACGAGATCAATCCGATTATCGACCGCGTAGGTGGTGGTGACTCGTTCTCCGGCGGTCTGATTCACGGTCTGCTGACGAAGAAGACACAGGGTGAAGCTCTTGAGTTTGCCGTTGCCGCTTCCGCCTTGAAGCATACTATCAATGGTGACTTTAATCTGGTGAGTGTTGAAGAAGTTGAATCTTTGGCTGGCGGTAACGCTAATGGCCGTGTACAGCGTTAATGCAATTAATAATTGATTATGGCAAAGTTCGATAAGTTGGCTGTAATGGCCAAGATAGGTTCAACTGGTATGGTGCCTGTCTTCTATCACAAAGACCTTGAAACATGCAAGAACGTAGTAAAGGCCTGCTATGAGGGCGGCGTTCGTGCTTTTGAGTTTACTAATCGCGGTGACTTCGCACAAGAAGTATTCGGCGAACTGGTGAAATGGGCCGACACGGAATGTCCTGAGTTAGCGCTGGGTATCGGTTCTGTTGTCGATGCTCCTACCGCTGCGATGTACCTGCAGCTTGGTGCCTGCTTCGTAGTAGGCCCGCTGTTCAATCCTGAGATAGCTCCCGTTTGCAACCGACGTCTGGTTCCCTACTGCCCAGGTTGTATGACCGTCAGTGAGATAGGTAAGGCTCAGGAACTGGGCTGCGACCTCACAAAGGTGTTCCCTGGCGATGTAGTCGGTCCGAACATGGTGAAGGGGCTGAAGGCTCCGATGCCTTGGTCGAAGATTATGGTTACCGGCGGTGTGTCACCCGACGAAGAGAACCTGACGAAGTGGTTTAAGGCAGGTGTCTTCTGTGTGGGTATGGGTTCGAAGCTTTTCCCCTCTGACAAGGTAAAGGCCGGCGACTGGCAGTACGTTACCGACAAGTGCAAGGAGGCACTCGGTTATATTGCTGCGCTCAAATGAGTAATGAATAATGAGTAATGAGCAATGTGAAATGAGGAATGAAGGAAAGCCTGCCGTAAAGGTGGGAGCACCTTCATTTCTCATTTCTTCATTTATATTTCTCATTCTCTTACTATCTCAATTACTCTTTACCTCCTGCTCATTGTCTGATAGGCAAGCGGTTGACAAACTGAATTCTCTTTCGTATGCCTATCACTACCGCAATCTTGATTCAACGGAATATTATGCACGGCAGGCCTTGCAGCAGGCATCGGCCGACAGTCTGTCGTGGCTTTATTCGTCCTACAAAGACGGTTGTGCCGAAGCACTCAACCACCTCGCCTTTGTCAGTATCATGCGGATGGACTACGACGAAGCAAAGCAGTTTCTTGACCGTGTGGCATCGACCACCGACAACCAAGTGGAACTGCTCATTGCCGACATCCAGCAGATGCGACTCTGTCAGCGGCAGTCGCATAACCGTGAGTTCTATGACTACCGCGAACAGGCGTACAACCGTTTGATGCGCATCAACGAAGAACGTCCATCGCTTTCAGAGCGTCTGCAGCAGCGTATGGTGTATGCCGAGAGCGAGCTGGCTATCGTACAAAGCACCTATTATTATTATGTAGGACTCGAACGACAGTCGATTGAAGCTATCGAACAGCTTTACCAAAACGTTGATATTGAACGTGATACCGCACAAATGCTCAATTATTTCTATAATGTCGGAGCAGGTGGTATCATCACCGAAGGTACGCAGGTTGAGATCAATCAGCAGGAGTTCGACTTTCTGATGCGTTGTCTGCTCTTGGCCCGTCAAAGTGGCTATCCCTATTTTGAGGCTAATTCGCTGGAGGCGCTGTCAGAACATCTGATGTATCAAGACAGCCGACAGCAGCTTATCGAGAACAACCTGCCAGCCATGAAGTTCCTCAATCCCGAGGGCATCAGCGACGACATTCTGGCCGTTTGTCTGGCAGAACAGGCACTCGACATATTCATGCACTATGGAGACGTCTATCAGATAGCAGGTGCCCACCGTACACTGGCCTCATGCTATCATGCTATGGACGACGATGCTGCGGCGTTGGAATACCTGCATCTGGCACTCTCGAACAAGAAAATAGAACAGGCTCCCGATCTTGTAGCCAGTATCCGTGAACAGCTTTCAGTTGCTTACTCGGCTCTTGACGACAAGGTGGCGAGCGACCTGAACCGTAACATCTACCTCGACCTGCAGCAGCAGACACGTCAGGACCTCTACCTTCAGGCACGTGCTGATATGTACGACCATACGGCGCGTCAGCAGAACATCATGATGATAGTTGTCGTATGTGCCATCATCCTGTTGGTTTTCATGCTCTGGCTGTTCAACCATTTGCACAAGAAGCGGAGCAACAGCAACTCAATGGATGAACTGCTGCGCCCCTTGCGTGAGTGGCAGCAGCAGAATGAACAGCAGGTCCTTGAGCTGGAGGAACAGGTAGAAGACATCAACGAACAGCATGCCTTGAGTATGCTCCACATTGAGAAGAACGAACGCCGTAACCTGGAGAACCGTGCTAAGGTGTCGCTTGTCAATACCATCATGCCTTTCATCGACCGTATCATTCACGAAGTGAAGTCGCTCGAGGAAGAGCAGACAGCAGACCATAAGGACACGCAGTCATCAAGAAGTCAGGAGCGACTGCAGTATATTCGCGAACTGACAGACAAGATCAACGAGCAAAATGACGTGCTGACCCACTGGATACAGCTGCGGCAGGGTGAGTTGAGCCTCCGTATCGAGAGCTTCCCGATACAGCAGCTTTTCGATGTGGTGGCACGCGGTAAGATGTCGTTCCATCTGAAGGGCATCGAACTACAGGTACTTCCCACTGATGCTGTTGTCAAGGCTGACCGTATCCTCACACTTTTCATGCTTAACACGCTGGCCGATAATGCACGTAAGTTCACGGAAAAAGGCGGTCAGGTAACCATCAGTGCCACATCGGCCGATAACTATGTAGAGGTCAGTGTAGCAGATACTGGCATTGGAATGACTGAGGACCAGTTGGCACATCTTTTTGACCATAAGGCTATCATTGACGACAAGTCGCAAGGCCGTAACACCGCAATGCAGACTTCTCATGGATTCGGACTCATGAACTGCCGGGGCATCATCGAGAAATACCGCAAGATCAGTCATATCTTCAGTGTTTGCATGTTGGCAGCAGAGAGTGAACAGGGTAGGGGAAGCCGACTCTTTTTCCGCCTGCCTATCGGTAAAGTTCTTGCTGCCGGCCTTTTGTTATTGACATTATGCCTCAATGTCAATGGACAACAGGCCACGGACAACCGACCGCTCGGCTTGCCGCTTGCTACCGTAGGGACGCAAGAACCGACTGTGCTCAATGGCTCTCCCGCTGAGAATGACCCCCTCGCACGGGCCTACATTTTTTCAGACAGTGCATATTTTTCCAACATCAACGGTACTTACGAGCGCACCTTGATGTTCGCCGACTCATGCCGCTATTACCTCAACGCCTTCTATCGGCAGCAGCGGCCTCATGGACAGACGTTCATGCTGCGTGAAGGCGACACATCACTGCCCGTGCCAGAGATACAGTGGTTACACGACAGCATACAGACCAACTACGACATCATACTTGACATTCGCAACGAATGTGCAGTTGCAGCACTCGCACTCCACCAGTGGCCGCTCTATGCGTATAATAATAAGGTATATACCCAGCTGTTCAAGGAACTGTCGGCCGACGACTCACTTGATGTATATTGTCGTATGATGCAGCAGTCGCAGACCAACCGCACCATCGCCATCATTATACTTGTGCTGATATTGGCCGTTATCCTGCCCGCCTACTATCTGCTCTATTATAGGCACCGACTCAACTACCGCTTCTGCGTAGAACGCATCGGAACCATCAACGACATTCTGCTCAGTGACATACCTGCAGCCGAAAAACTTGAGCGCATCGCCCCGTTGGCATCTGCCGACTATCCTGACGAGCTGCAAACCGTAGTCAGCGAGATACGTCAGGCACTACAGGCCTCCGTATCGAAACACGAGCAACAAGTTACCAACATCGAAATGGCAGAGGACGAGTTGCGACGTGCAGAACTCGAGAACAACAACCTCCACGTGGCAAACAGCATACTCGACAACTGCCTCTCCACGCTCAAGCATGAGACGATGTATTACCCCAGCCGCATCCGCCAGCTCATCGATAGCCCCGAAGTAGATGTCAAGTCGGTCAAAGAAGTCGTTACCTACTATCGTGACATCTACTCCTTATTGAGCCAGCAGCTGACTGCGAACTGCCAACAGCTGAAAGCCAATCACCTCACGGCAGTCAATCTTTACGGACAGACCGTTCTCGGCGACAAAACGCTGCTGCGCTACCTCTTCGAGATACTCACCCGACAGAAGGAGAACATCAGCGCCGAGGTCAAGGATGACAAGTATGTCCTCTTCACCGTCCGGTTGCCACAACTGCACCTCACCGACGAAGAAGCACAAAATCTCTTCGCGCCAGCAGAGAATCACATACCATACCTGCTCTGCCGGCAAATCGTACGTGACCACTCCGAGGCGACCAATCGCCGTGCCTGCGGCATACGTGCCGAAGTCATCAACAATACTACGCAAGTCATCATCACTCTCCCCAGGCAGAAGTCAATTAAATCGAAAATCCGTAAATCGTAAATAATTATGTTAGAACCATTCAAAGTTATTATCGTAGAAGACGTGCCCCTTGAACTCAAAGGCACCGAAGGCATTATCCGCAATGACATACCTGAAGCGGAAGTAATAGGAACAGCTGACAGCGAGATAGCATACTGGAGGCTCATCAAACAGCAGAAGCCCGATCTTGTACTGCTCGACCTCGGACTCGGTGGCTCCACCACTGTCGGTGTCGAGATATGCCGGCAGACCAAGGATACCTGGCCGCAGGTCCGTGTACTCATCTTCACTGGAGAGATTCTCAACGAGAAGCTCTGGGTCGATGTGCTCGACGCAGGAGCTGATGGCATTATCCTCAAGAGTGGTGAGATGCTTACACGCAGCGATGTCCGTTCTGTCATGGAAGGCAAGCAACTCGTGTTCAACGAACCGATACTGCGTAAGATTGTTGAGCGGTTCTGTAAGGCTGTCAGCAGCAACCAAGTACGCCAGGAATCCCTTGTCAACTATGAGATAGACGAGTACGACGAGCGTTTCCTGCGACACCTCGCACTCGGATATACCAAAGACCAGATTACACAGCTGCGCGGTATGCCTTTCGGCGTGAAGAGTCTCGAGAAACGACAGAACGAACTGGTACAGAAACTTTTCCCTGACGGTAATGGTGGTATTGGTATCAATGCAACACGACTCGTTGTACGTGCCCTTGAATTGCGCATTCTTGACATAGACAACCTCATGCCTGATGAAGAATAGACTTAGACATCTGTTGTGTCCCACTCAGGGAATGACGGGGAGACTGGCACTTCTTGCCTTTCTCCTTGTCCTCGCCGAACTGCTTCTTATTCTCGCCTCCTGGCTGCTTAGTGCAATGCCCACAGTTCATGTGCGCTCACTGCTCAGCAGCGAAGGCGTGAGATGGCTCATGGGACATATCGCAGAAAGTCTCTCCACACCAATCCTTGCATGGATACTTCTTCTTGGTATGGGCTATGGATGCTTGCGACGTAGCGGACTGCTCACTTCGTTCTCTGTTCCTCGTGCCTCACTGCCTCACCGTACACGCATCGCCCAGTGGAGCCTCTTCGCATTCCTTATTGCCTACGTCGTCGTCATACTTCTGCTTACGGCAGTACCTCATGCCATTTTGCTCAGTGCTACAGGCCAGCTTTTTCCGTCCCCCTTCAGTGCCAGCATCGTACCTGTCGTAGCTTTTGGAGTCACGATGGGCAGCATTATCTTCGGCGTAATGTCTGGACACTTCAGCACATTCTCCGACATCTACGAATCCCTCGTTTCAGGTCTCCGTTCCGTTGCGCCCATCATTCTATTTTACCTCCTGATTATCCAACTGTTCTTCACCGCAGCATTTGCCTTCCTGTTTTAAAAACATAATCGGCATTATGATAAATAAATAACAGGAAAACTTGTGGTTAACGCAATGCTTCCTGAAGAAGTTGGATCTTTTTGTAATCTGTAATTTCTGGCACTTGTACATTATAAACCAGAATCAGGTCACCTCCATATTGTCCTTTTCCACGCAGACGAACTTTAGTTCCTGGTTGTGTGCCCGGTTTAACCTTTAGCTTTAATTTTTCACCTGATGGCGTTGCTACAATAATGTCACCACCAGTAAGTGCAGTTAGTAACGGAAGCGTTGTTGAAGCCTGTGTGTCGTTGGTTTTTTGTTGTCGGCCATTATGAGTCGTGCGACGTGTTGCACCGAAAAGATTCTCGAAGAATGATGAGAAACCACCACCGCCTGTAAATTGCGAAAAATCGAAGTTGTCAAAGCCACCACCGCCTGACGACCACGAACCAAAAGGATTCTGACCGCCAGCAGCACCGCCTCCAAAAGCATCTGCCTGTTTCCACTGTTCACCATACTGGTCGTATTTGGCACGTTTTTCAGGATCACCGATAACATCGTATGCCTCATTAAGGGCCTGGAACTTTGCTTTCGCCTTCGGATCATCCGGATGCAAATCTGGATGAAATTGCTTAGCCCGTTTCAGGTATGCTTTCTTGACATCCTTCTGTGGAATGGATTTGTCAACGCCTAAAATCTTATAATAATCAATGAATGCCATAATTACCTATATTAAATATGTATTGTTCAACAAAAAAAACAGCAAAAAACGTGCCGAGTTCTTGCATATAACAAAAAAAAAGTATATCTTTGCAAAAAACATAGCAAGTATGACAAAAAGACTTATTATCATCGGATTTGTTTTATTATGTCTTATGGTTAGATTATCAGCTCAGAATGACAGTCGTCATGTATCCATTCATCTGATAGAGACAACTGATGTTCATGGTGCATTCTTTCCGATTGACTATTTTAATGACCGTCCTGCAAAAGGTTCTTTGGCGCGTGCAAGTACCTATATTAATAGGTTAAGGTCAGAATACAAAGATGCCGTTATCTTGTTGGAGAATGGCGATATTCTGCAGGGACAGCCGATATGTTACTATTATAACTTTATCAAAACGGATGTCACGAATGTCGCAGCAGAAGTTGTAAATTACTTGAATTACGACGCACAAGTATTTGGAAACCACGACATTGAGACTGGACATCCTGTTTATGATAAATGGGTAAGCGAGTTGAACTGTCCCGTCTTGGGAGCCAACATCATCAATATCAAGAATGACAGTTGCTATTACCAGCCCTACACTATCATTCAACGTCAGGGAGTAAAGGTTGCCGTGATTGGAATGCTGACTCCTGCCATCCCCAACTGGCTCAACGAATCGATGTGGAGCAACATGCGGTTTGAAGAAATGGTGGCCTCCTCGAAATTTTGGGTCAATTATGTTCGTGAGAAAGAACAGCCAGATATTGTAGTCGGACTATTTCACAGCGGCTGGGAGGGAGGAATATCAACGCCGGATTATGATGAGGATGCTGCCAGGAAAGTGGCCGAACAGGTTCCTGGATTCAATGTAATCTTCTTCGGACATGATCATAATGAACGCAACAGCTTCACCGACAAGGGCGTACTCTGCATGGATCCGTCATCCAATGCTATGAAGGTGGCCCACGCAACTATCGACCTGACATCCCAACCAGACGGCAAATGGAGAATCATCAACGTTAAAGGTGAACTGGTTGACATACGCGACGAAGAGATAGACACTGCCTATATGGCTCATTTCCAGTCGTATGTCGATAGTGTACAAACGTACGTGAGTAGTTATGTAGGACGTCTCACCACCCCACTCTACTCGCGTGACTGCTATTTTGGCTCAGCATCCTTTACAGACTTGATACATAACCTGCAGCTCCAGATAACGGGGGCCGATGTGTCGCTGACGGCTCCATTATCGTTTAACTCATTCATTCTGGCAGGTGATCTGTATATGCGTGACATGTTCAAGCTATACCGATTCGAAAATCGTCTATATACCTTGAAGATGACAGGTGAGGAGATTCGTAAACACCTGGAAATGAGTTATGATATGTGGGTGAATACCATGACCGGTCCCGACGACCATATCATGCTGCTCAATGATGCGTCACGTGATGACAACCAACGCTCTGGTTTCAAGAACTACACCTTCAATTTCGACTCTGCGGCAGGTATTGACTATGAAGTGGATGTGACGAAGCCAAATGGTCAGAAGGTACGGATTCTCCGTATGTCGGACGGCACGCCTTTCGACGAGCACAAATGGTACGTTGTAGCCATGAACAGCTACCGTGGAAACGGTGGAGGTGAATTGCTGACACACGGAGCAGGAATCCCAAAAGATTCCATTCCCGGACGTATCATTATGATGACTGAACTGGATCAGCGCTATTATCTGACGGAAGAAATCAGACGTATGGGAACTATTACTCCCAAGGCTAACAACAATTGGCGCTTTGTACCTGAAGTGTGGACGCTTCCGGCTATTAGACGTGACAGAAAACTATTATTCGGAGAATAAAAATTATAACGATGCGATACTTTATATATTATAAGGATGAGTTGCTGCTCAAGCGGACCTCTGATGGATATACGATACCTGAGGGGGCGCAGCCGCCAGTAGAACTGAAACCTTGGATACATGTCTTGAATGTTGATGGTGACAAGACATTTCGCATTGACCAGCCGCCAATAGACCTTGACGACAGTTTCGAAACGTGTGGTCTTCGCAAGAGTTTCTACAAGCTTACTAACGAGGAATATCTCAAGGCCGGCAAGTGTCAGGAACTTCTCTACTGGGACCAGAACACGAAATTTTGTGGGGTTTGTGGCGGATTGATGCAGATGCATACAGACATCTCCAAACGCTGTGAGCAGTGTGGCAAGGAAGTGTGGCCGCAACTGGCCACAGCCATCATCGTTCTAGTACGACGCGGTGAAGAGGTGTTGTTGGTTCATGCCCGCAATTTCCGTTCCGATTTCTACGGCTTGGTGGCAGGTTTCGTCGAAACAGGCGAAACACTGGAAGAAGCCGTTCACCGTGAAGTACGTGAGGAGACGGGCATCAGCATCACTAACCTGCGCTATTTCGGTTCCCAGCCGTGGCCCTACCCATGTGGTCTCATGGTGGGTTTCTTTGCCGATTATGCAGGAGGAGAACTTCATCTGCAGCGCTCCGAATTGTCGAAAGGGGCATGGTTCCATAAGGACAACCTGCCTACGATACCTGAGAAGCTGTCGATTGCCAGAAAACTGATTGATTCCTGGTTGGACGGGTCAGGTTAATACAAATGCGTCGGCATCGTCGAGCACACGGAAACGTTCACGCATGCTACGCAGTGCTTCAAGGTCAATCTCACCACATAAAGCCTGCTCCATTCCATTGGCACACTGATACAGGATATCTCCACGTGCAGACACTACCCTACTGCTGCCCTGATATTGCGAATAAGGGTCATTGCCTATGCGGTTCACACCAACCAGATAGCACTGGTTCTCTATAGCGCGTGCACGGGTCAGCACTTCCCAGGCAGTCTGGCGTGACTGGGGCCAGTTCGCCACACAGATGATGACATCAAAGGGATGTTCCTTCTTATATCGGCTCCACAGCGGAAAACGCAGGTCATAACACGTAATCAGCAGTATCCTGCAACCTTGGTATTCAACGACGCGCCTCTCCTGCCCTGCTGTGTAAAAAAGGTCTTCACGCCCGTAAGTAAACAGGTGATGTTTGTCATAATAGGAAACACTGTCCGGCGTACAGAAATAGCAACGGTTACGGAATGTGCCGTCAGCCACCCTGACAGCCAGCGACCCGCATACGGCACAATGGCGTTCGAGAGCTGTCTCTTGCATCCACCGAAGCGCAATACTCGTTTCCTCCACCTCGGCAATGCCGTCTGGTTCTGTGGCAAAACCAGTAGCCCACATCTCGGGCAGCACATAGACATCACTGCCGCTGTTGGTTCGCAGCAATTCGTCGGCACGACGGATATTCTCTTCAGGAGATGCCCATTGAATGTCTGTTTGTAATAATGTAAACTTCATATCGACTGCAAAAGTAGTAATAAAAAACGGAAATCATGCAATTTGACACCAAGAAACTGACGATATGGTTCGCATGGCTCTTCACCTTGTGTCTGACAGGCTATGCCTTTTTCGAGGGTCGTGATACGTTGAATGCGCGTCATTCTCACCTGACTCCCTGGCAGGCCGTTGTTAGTAAAAAGATGCTACAGACCGATTCGTTGCTGAAGTTGCATGAAGACATTAAGTCGGAACTGACTTATTTTCTCAAGGCACATCGCGTGGATGACGAAGGTTACGATATGGTTGCCGACTACAACGCACAGAATGACAGCATGATCCTTCTCCTGAAATCGCGTACTCACACCATACCCATCGACTTCCTCTCGCGCATCCCTACCCCAGTGCCCTCCTATCTGAATATTGTCTCAATGGGTGGCTACTGGGACAAGAAAGGCTGGCACAAGGGACTCCCGCCTTTCCATCAGGCCACCATTATCGACAGTCTTGGAATATATCATGGAGCCATAGACAACAACTTCCGCCCAGAGGGACACGGCCTCTATAAGTCTTTCTCTGGCAGTTACTTCGAGGGAGAATGGGAAGAGGGCCTGCAACATGGCTTCGGTTTTCGAGTGCAACCATTCAAGGACATACAGGCAGGCACATGGGTCAAGGGAAAGTACAAGGGCGAACGCCTGCACTTCACCACTGACCGTATCTATGGCATTGATATTTCCCGTCATCAGCATGAGATAAAAGGTCGCAAATTCCCTATCAACTGGAAGGCATTGCGCATTATACACCTTGGCAAGCATAACCAGCAGAACGTGACCGGTGAGGCTGATTATCCAGTATCTTTCATCTACATCAAGGCCACCGAGGGGACAACCATCACCAACCAGTATTTTGCAGCAGACTACAAGGCAGCACGTGCTCATGGCTACCACGTGGGAGCCTATCATTTTTACTCTGTGAAGTCCAAGGCTGTTGAACAGGCAGAGCATTTTCTGAAGACTGCCAAGTTTACCAAAGGCGACTTCCCGCCAGTATTCGACGTCGAGCCTTATGACGCACAGATTGAAGCTCTCGGTGGTGCCGATAAACTGTTGGATGAGATGCGTGTATGGCTGAGAATCGTTGAACGTCAGACAGGTGTCAGGCCCATCCTGTATGTCAACCAGAACTTCATCAACAAATACCTGACGAATGCGCCCGACTTGAAGCGCGGCTATCGTATTTGGATAGCCCGTTACAGCGAGTACAAACCTGACATTCGTCTCTGTTGGTGGCAGTTGTCGGCTACAGGACGTGTCAGGGGAATAGAGGGTGACGTGGATATCAACGTCTTCAACGGTTATCGTGACCAGTGGGATGAGTTCCTGGCAACAGAGCTCATGCCATAGACTGACCCATTAGCCCCCAATCCCATTAGCCCCATTAGCCCCATTGGTCCCATCAGCCTCATTAGCCTCATTAGCCCCATTGGTCCCATCAGGTTAATTACCTGACCGTCAGGTGGAAACAGCCCTGCTTAACTTCGTACTTGATATAGCAACGCTGCTGTTGGCGCATGTCGCGCAACACCTCCGACAACACCCATTTCAGCGTGTCGTTACGTACCTCGCGGGTTATGGGCATATAACGGTTGTAGCAGATGTCAACCGTAGTACCATACAGGTGGCAGGAGTTCTCTGTAGCGTTGGTGTTATGACGGCGCAGCTTGGCCACATCCTCTTCTGTACGCAACACACTGGTTACGATAATACGGTGCAGGGGAACGCTCTTGGCATAGAGACTGTCCTGAAAGGCACGTCCGATATCTTGCAACAGGATGCTGGCACGTGGAACCAGGTAAGGTATAGAGGCTCCTAACTTGTCAACGTGGTAATAGGGGTTGAGTCCGACATAAACCAGTTCCTTCATGCGCTGCTCTGCATCGTCGCGGTTCCTTACGGGAGTGACGCCCCACTGACGGGCGGCAGTTAGCTGTAGATCGTTACTGTCAGGAAACTCCACATGGTAGCTCGTCACGCCGCTGATGCGGTGAGGCCGCGCCCTCTCTATGGTATCTGCGGGAGTCGCTACAGATGGAAGTGACACTTCATCCGCTGAAGCCTCCTGCATTTCCACCAAGGCAGTATCCATTACAGGCGATGACTGGGGAGCCTTTGCCGTCCAGCTGTTGTCTCCTTCAAACAACAGACGTACGAGTGCAAGCAGTACGACAATGGCAATAAAGCTTGATAAATATCTCTTTTTCGATAGTTTCATGAAAAAATATTCTCTTTTGAGGCGCAAAGATACAAATAATATTTGTAACTTTGCAAGCAAATTTCAAAAAATATAGCAATTGACAGAGAAACATATTGTATTAGAGGACATTGACTGCGTGATATTCTACGGAGCCAACAACGTGCATCTTCAGATGATCAAGGCGTTCTATCCCAAGTTGCGGATAGTGGCCCGCGACAATGTGCTCCGCGTCTTGGGCGACGAGGAACAGATGGCTGCCCTTGAGGAGAGCGTCGAGAAGCTGCGTCAGCACGTCCTGAAGTTCAATTCCCTTAATGAGGAAGACATCATTGATATCGTGAAGGGACGGCGTACACGCGACGATGTCCCCAAGGATGTACTGGTCTATTCTATGTCCGGTCGTCCCATCAAGGCACGCAGCGAGAACCAGCAGAAGCTCATCGACCTGTATCATGCCAACGACATGCTGTTTGCCGTTGGTCCTGCAGGAACGGGCAAGACATACCTGAGCATTGCGCTGGCAGTGAAGGCCCTGAAGGAGAAAACGGCCAAGAAGATCATCCTGTCTCGTCCGGCAGTGGAGGCCGGTGAGAAACTTGGCTTTCTGCCTGGCGACATGAAAGACAAGATCGACCCCTACCTCCAGCCGTTGTATGACGCCCTTGAGGACATGCTGCCTCAGGTAAAGCTTCAGGAGATGATGGAAAAGCATGTCATCCAGATCGCTCCTTTGGCTTTCATGCGCGGCCGTACACTGTCTGATGCTGTCGTCATACTCGACGAGGCACAGAACACGACGCCACAGCAGATTCGGATGTTTCTCACCCGCATGGGCTGGAACACCAAGATGATTATCACTGGCGACACCTCCCAGATAGACTTGCCGCGTCCGCAGAAAAGCGGTCTTGTCGAGGCGTTACATATATTAAATAATGTAGAGGGCATCGGTGTCGTGGAGTTGACAAAGAAGGATATTGTCCGTCACAAACTGGTAACCCGCATCGTTAATGCCTACGAGCATTACGATAAGGAGAGCGAGGAAAAATCGAAAATCGAAAAAGATTAAATCGTAAATATAATGGTGAAAGCATTAACAAAGACTGATTTCCATTTCAAGGGACAGCAGAGTATCTATCACGGCAAGGTCCGTGACGTGTATAACATCCAGGATGACCTGATGGTCATGGTCGCTACCGACCGCATCTCGGCTTTCGATGTAATCCTGCCCAAGGGTATTCCCTACAAGGGACAGGTGCTGAACCAGATCGCCGCCAAGTTCCTGGATGCCACCAGCGACATTTGCCCAAACTGGAAGTTGGCCACCCCCGACCCCATGGTGACCGTTGGACTGAAGTGTGAGGGTTTCCGCGTTGAGATGATTATCCGTGGCATTCTGACTGGTTCTGCCTGGCGCGACTACAAGAACGGTGTCCGAGAGATCTGCGGTGTCCGTCTGCCCGAAGGAATGAAGGAGAACGAGCGTTTCCCTGAACCTATTATCACGCCGACGACAAAGGCCGACGAAGGTCACGACCTGAACATCTCAAAGGATGAGATTATCCGTCAGGGAATTGTCAGTGCCGACGACTATGCCGTGATGGAGGACTATACGCGTCGTCTCTTTGCCCGTGGTCAGGAAATCGCTGCCCGTCAGGGCCTGATACTGGTCGATACGAAGTATGAGTTTGGCAAGCGTGACGGCAAGGTCTATCTCATTGACGAGATTCACACACCCGACTCCTCACGTTACTTCTATGCCGACGGCTACGAGGAGAAATTTGCCAAGGGCGAGCCACAGCGCCAGCTCTCCAAGGAGTTTGTACGCCAGTGGCTCATCGAGCATGACTTCATGAACGAGCTGGGACAGGTGATGCCGGAGATTACTGACGAATATGCAGAGAGTGTCTCCGAGCGTTACATCGAGCTGTACGAGCATATCACCGGCGAGCCTTTCGAGAAGGCTGCCGACAACGACGACCTAACTACACGCATTGAGCGGAATGTCACCAGCTGGCTGGCAGAAAGAGGATAACCCCCATTCGTCCCATACGCCCCATTAGCCCCATACGCCCCATTAGCCCCATCAGAACATGAACTACGAGCAAGAATCCATCAAGCCCTATAACGGAGGCGACAAAGGAAAACAGGTGGAGCAGATGTTCGACAACATCGCACCGACCTACGACCAGCTGAACCATCGGCTGTCGTGGAACATTGACCGTGGTTGGCGGCGTACGGCTGTGGAACAGTTGCGTCCCTACCGTCCGCAGCAGGTGCTTGATGTGGCTACGGGTACGGGCGACTTCGCCATTCTCACTGCCAGCATGTTGCGTCCCAAGCGGCTGTTGGGTGTAGATATCAGCGAGGGAATGATGGAGATCGGTCGCCAGAAGGTAAGTCAGCAGGGGTTGGACGACATCATCACTTTCGCCCGAGAGGACTGCATGGCTCTCTCCCTTCCTGACAATGAGTACGATGCCGTAACCTCGGCGTTTGGCATCCGAAACTTTCCCGACTTGGACAAAGGACTTGCAGAGATGTGCCGGGTGTTGAAGCCGGGCGGACACCTGAGCATTGTGGAGCTGACGACACCCGTCTCGTTCCCCATGAAGCAGCTGTTCGGCATCTACTCTCACACCGTGCTGCCACTCTACGGACGACTGGTTTCAAAAGATGCCAGCGCCTATCACTACCTGACACGTACCATCGAAGCCTTTCCGCAGGGAGAGCAGATGATACAGATACTCAGGCAGGCCGGATTCCGCGAGGCCGCCTTCAGGCGCCTCACCTTCGGCATCTGTACACTCTATACAGCTACCAAATAGCAACACAACACATAAATCTCATTATCAATATGGACAAATACGGACTTATCGGTTACCCATTGGGACACTCCTTCTCCATCAGCTACTTCAACCAGAAGTTTATGGACGAGGAAATTGATGCAGTGTATGAGAACTTCGAGATTCCCACCATCGACCTGTTGCCGGAGGTGCTCGACAGCAATCCGAACCTGAAGGGACTCAATGTCACCATTCCCTACAAGCAGAAGGTCATCCCCTTCCTCGACAACATCAGCCCTGAGGCACGTGCCATCGGAGCCGTCAACGTCATCAAGGTCATTCATGAGGGCGGTGACATCAAGCTCAAGGGGTACAACTCCGACGTCATCGGCTTTACGCAGAGTATCGAGCCCATGCTCGAACGCTACCATAAGAAAGCCCTCATACTCGGTACGGGTGGAGCGTCGAAAGCCATCGACTACGGTCTGAAGTCACTGGGACTGGAGACGGTGTTCGTCAGCCGCTTCGAGCGTCCTGACACCATTCAGTACCAGCGTATTACACCCGACGTGGTACAGGAGTACAATGTCATCGTCAACTGTACGCCCCTGGGCATGTATCCCCATACCGACGAGTGCCCGCTGCTGCCCTATGAGGCGATGGACAGCCACACCATACTCTACGATCTCATCTACAATCCTGACGAGACGCTCTTCATGAAGCGCGGCGCCGAACGTGGTGCCAACGTCAAGAACGGACTGGAGATGCTCCTGCTGCAGGCGTTTGTATCTTGGGACATGTGGCAGGAAAAGTAAGTCAGCAAATCTCATAAACATATCAATAACTATGGAAAAGAAACAACTAACCGTAGGCTGTCTGGTCCTCGTAGCCGTTCTTGCCGTGATACTCATCGGCGGTGGCATGTGGATGGCCGGTTCCTACAATTCATTAGTACAGGAACAGGAAAAGGCCAAGACCGCCTTCTCCAATATCGATGTTATCCTGAAGCGTAACCAGCAGAACCTTAACTCCCTGGAACAGATATTGCGCAAGGTGACCACTTTCAACCAGGAGACGCTGGAGAACATGGTGGCAGCCCGTGCCAAGGCCACACAGATCACCATCGACCCGGCCAACTGTACCCCGCAGCAGATGCAGGAATGGTCAGAGGCACAGGGCATGTTGAGCCAGGCCATGAGTCGCCTGATGGTTGTACACGAGGCCGACTATCCGGAACTGAAGGGAAACGAGCAGTTCGAAAAGGTCATGGTGGAACTGGAGGGAGCCGTCAATCGGCTGAGTGAGGCACGCCGCAAGTACAATGAGGCCGTGCAAAGCTACAACATCAAGATACGCAGCTTCCCCGTGAACCTCATTGCAGGCATGTTCGGCTTCTCACAGATGTATCCCTACGAAGCACCGTCTGGCACAGAAGAGAACACCACCGACTTCAGGGGACTCAACGAATAGCCTTGCTTCATCGATAATGGTTGATAGCTGATGGAAAACCTTACCTACATCACCAATCTCTACTGGCTCGTTATTCCCATATCGGCCATCCTGTTCGTGTCCTACTTCTTTCTCAAGCGTAAGACACGGCAGTCAATAGTCGATATGATAACCTTTGATCTGGCGGCTATCAGAAAAGGGTACAGCAACAAGCGACGTGAGATTATTGATGCCTATAATAAGGAGGCGGAACCCATCAAGCGGGCCTACAGGTCATCGGAGAAGAATGACCTTACACGTAAGAAATACCAAAGTCAGCTGGAGGCCCTATGGCCTCGCTATGCCGACCTGGAACGGCCGTTGATAGAAGGATGCAAGCGCGACGAGACAGAGTATTGTGCCGATGCCAAGCGCAAATACACCGTCAGCCCGGGATTCTTTCCACAGGGTCTCTGGCAGAAAATGCTGCTCGTGCCCTTCGTCTATACCGGTGTCATATTCCTGATAGGGCTCATCGTCACTATCTTTGTGGGCTGTGGCGGCAGTACTCCCGAAGCCACTCAGGAATGGTCGGCAGCCAACATCCCCATGCCACATCTTCAGGATGCGTCGCAATACGTGTCGAACCCCGACCACGTATTGTCCGATTCGGCCGTAACGGTCATCAACAAGACCATGTCGCGCATCGACCATGAGTTAGGCATCGAGAATGCGGTCATCGTCGTCAATCACATTGCAGGCGACGACCCGTTCCGTCTGACACAGGACATCTTCGAGCGTTACGGCGTAGGCAAGGACGACCGTGGACTGGTCATCGCCATCGGCTACGAAGACCACTCGTCGTTCATCGCTACGGGCAGCAACCTCGAGGCAGATTTGACCGACGTCATGTGTGACAAGCTGCTGGGCGACTATCTCGTACCCTATATGAAGGCCGAGTTGCCCGACCAAGGTATGATAGCCCTGACACGAGCTCTGTATAAGTATCTGTCGCAACAGGACATGCCTCGTGCAGCAGTAGTGAACGTGCCCGAAGAGGACGACCCCATTGAAACATTCTTCGCCTATAGTGGCGTCATGCTCCTGGTACTGCTTACGTGGTTCATCTGCATCTGCTTCATCTGGGAGCTTTACGAAGACCGCATAGCAAACATCAAGCCCCGTGGCTTGCTGGATGGACCGTGGTTCCACGACAACATCGTGGATTCCGATTACAGCAGCCGTTCCAATGCCTATAGCTCATCCTCTTACGGCAGCAGGTCGTCCAGGCGTAGCCGTGACTACTCCTCCAGCTCATCATCGTCGTGGAGCAGCCACTCCAGCAGTTCCCATTCGTCAGGCGGCAGCTATAGCGGCGGTCGCTCCAGCGGCGGCGGTGCAGGACGAAGGTGGTAAGAAAACAGTGCTCAGCGGTTCTGCCGCTGAGAAAATAGTGTGCTCAGCGGTTCTGCTGCTGAGAAAGAATATCGAAATTATGGACAACAGATATATGCAGCGCGGAGTGTCGGCCGCCAAAGAAGATGTGCACAACGCCATCAAGAACATCGACAAGGGACTTTATCCGCAGGCCTTCTGCAAGATTATTCCCGACATATTGGGCGGTGACCCGGAGTATTGTAACATCATGCATGCAGACGGTGCAGGCACCAAGTCGAGCCTCGCCTACATGTACTGGCGCGAGACAGGCGATCTCAACGTCTGGAAGGGTATCGCACAGGATGCCATCGTCATGAATACAGACGATCTGCTCTGCGTGGGAGCCACTGACAACATCCTCGTCAGCTCCACCATCGGACGCAACAAGCTGCTCATCCCTGGCGAGGTCATCTCTGCCATCATCAACGGCACCGACGAACTGTTGCAGGAGTTGCGCGACATGGGTATCGGCATCTGGCCTACAGGCGGAGAGACAGCCGACGTGGGCGATCTTGTACGTACCATCATCGTCGATTCCACCGTCACATGCCGCATGCGTCGTAGTGATGTCATTGACAATGCCAATATCCGTCCCGGCGACGTCATCGTAGGACTCTCCTCAACAGGTCAGGCCACCTACGAGCATCGCTACAACGGCGGCATGGGCAGCAACGGCCTCACCTCTGCCCGTCACGATGTCTTTGCCAAGTACCTCGCCGGGCGTTATCCCGAAAGCTACGACCACGCCGTACCCGATGAGCTGGTGTATAGCGGCCGCTATCGTTTAGATGAGAGTGTAGAGTTTGCTGCCGCCATACCTGCACCGAATGGAACGGCGGTAGCAAACTCTAAACTCTACACTCTAAGCTCTAAACTCACCGCAGGTCAGCTCGTTCTCTCCCCCACCCGCACCTACGCTCCTGTCATCAAGCGTTTGCTTGACGAGCTGCGGCCGGAGGTTCACGGCATGGTACACTGCACAGGCGGTGCTCAGACCAAGGTGCTTCATTTTGTAGGCGACAACTGCCGCGTGGTGAAGGACAACATGTTCCCCGTTCCCCCGCTCTTCCAGATCATCCACGACTGCTCCGGCACCGACTGGCGCGAGATGTATCAGGTGTTCAATATGGGACACCGCATGGAGATATACGTTCGTCCCGAAGTGGCGGACCGCGTCATCGACATCTCCCGTTCCTTCAACATCGATGCCCAAGTGGTTGGTCGCATCGAGGAAGGTCCCCGTTCCCTCACCATCCGCAGCGAGTTCGGCGAGTTCACGTATTAAACAAATAGCCGAGACAAGTGGTTTGTTCGTTACAAACCGATGGTTTGCCGTAATCAAACCATCGGTTTCACCCCTGCAAACCATTTTGCTTCTCAACTTTCGCAAAGTTAATATCTGGGTCTCAAAATTTGCAATTTGGGCTTCAGAATTTGCAATTTGGGCCTCGAAATTCGCAACTTTGTCGAAAAATCTATCATTCTATCACTACATCTGTCACTTGACAAACCCATTGGCTACAAGCGACTTACGAGATTAGTGACAGAATTGTGTGTTTTCTGTTAATTTTATTGTTTCCTTAATTCATGCTATCTTCTCAAGTATCAAACCGAGATGATACTCCACAACACCTTCATTATAAGGGATGTTCTATAAATTAAGTTATTAATAATCAACTAGTTACTTGTGTAATTCAAGAAAAAGTCGTACCTTTGTGGTATAAATC
>CAJOQT010000119.1 GCA_905236875.1 uncultured Prevotella sp.
ACGATGATCCAGAACGCTGCTTTTACTCCCTGAAAGCCCGTGCTCTTCTTAGCAGGGGCTGCTTTTTGTGTAGTTGCCATAATTTAATTGTTTTGATTTTAGTTATTTATTAAAAAATTAAGTTGTTATGTTTCTGATTTAACGCTAATTATAATGTTTTAGTACATCCCTTGCGGGCAATATTGTCCGCTATCATTTGGCAAAGATAGCAATTTCGGTTGGACTAAATGCGAAGTTAATAATTTTTAACTTGATATTTCTCAATTATTTTAGTTTTGACAACACTTCTTTAATGCGTCGCATGGCTTCGCGAATGTTTTCGTCACTCGTTGCATAGCTCATGCGGAAGCATTCCGGGTCACCGAAAGCGTCGCCGCCAACTGTTGCTACATGTCCTTTTTCCAACAGATAGAGTGCAAGGTCCGTGCTGTTATTGATGAAGGAACCGTCCTCTGTCCTTTTGCCGAAAAAGCTGCTGCACTTGGGGAAGAGGTAGAAGGCACCTTCGGGCACGTTGACCTCCAGTCCGGGAATGTCCTTGGCCAGCTCCACGATGAGGTTGCGGCGGCGTTCGAAGGCCTGACGCATCTGTTCCACACACTCCTGACTCTGGGTGTAGGCAAACTCTGCCGCCTTCTGGCTGACGGAGCACGGTCCGCTGGTATATTGTCCCTGTAGTTTGTTGCATCCCTTGACAATCCATTCCGGAGCGGCGATGTAGCCGATACGCCAGCCGGTCATGGCGTATGCCTTCGATACGCCGTTGACGATGATGGAACGATCCTTCATGCCCTCAAACTGGGCAATACTCTCGTGCCTGCCTACGTAGTTGATGTGTTCGTATATCTCGTCTGCCAGTACGAAGAGGTCGTCATGACGCTTGATTACCTCTGCCAGTCCTGCCAGTTCCTCTTTCGAATAGACGCTTCCCGTAGGATTGCTGGGCGAACAGAGTATCAGCATGCGGGTCTTCGGTGTGATGGCCTTCTCCAGCTGTTCGGGAGTTATCTTGAAGTTCTGGTCGAAGCGGGCTTCGATAAAGACGGGAGTTCCGCCTGCCAGCAGTACCATCTGCGGGTAGGATACCCAGTAGGGGGCCGGGATGATGACTTCGTCGCCAGGGTTCACCAGTGCCATCACGGTATTGCAGACACTCTGCTTGGCACCGTTCGATACCAGGATCTCCGACGGTTGGTAGTGCAGTTGGTTCTCACGTTCCAGCTTACGTGCTATTGCCTGCCTCAGTTCGGCATATCCGGGAACGGGTGAATATCTGGAATAGTTCTCGTCAATGGCTAACTTGGCAGCTACCTTGATGTGGTCCGGGGTGTTGAAGTCGGGTTCGCCGACGCTCATATTGATGACGTCAATGCCTTGTGCCTTCATCTCTGAACTTTTCTGGGACATGGCCAGTGTGGCTGACGGTGCGAGTCTTTGCAGACGATTGGATAATTGTGCCATAATAGATTTTTGTATATTTACATGCTGCAAAAGTAATCATTTTATTCTTTTTAAACGAATAATTCTGTCACTTTTTATGATTTAGCCCTTTCTTTCTGACTTTTCGCTCTTTGATCTTTGGGATTCTCTATTTCTTTTGGATTCTTTCATCTATTTAAGGTGTAGCGTATGCCCCATGCGGTTCTGCTTTGTCTTCAGGTAGCGCAGGTTGTACTCATTGGGGGTTACCTCAATAGGAACGTTCTCTACGATTTCCAGCCCGTAGGCTTCCAGTCCCACTCGTTTCACAGGGTTGTTGGTCATCAGACGCATCTTGTGAACACCCAGATGACGCAGCATCTGCGCGCCACATCCGTAATCGCGTTCGTCGGCTTTGAAGCCCAGGCAGAGGTTAGCATCCACAGTGTCGTAGCCTTCTTCCTGCAGCTTGTAGGCTGCCAGCTTGTTCATCAGGCCGATGCCGCGTCCCTCCTGCTGCATATAGACGACCACGCCCTTGCCTTCCCGTTCAATCATGTCCATTGCCTTGTGCAGCTGTTCGCCGCAGTCGCACCGTTTGCTGCCCAGGATGTCACCTGTGGCGCATGAGGAGTGGACACGTACCAATATCGGCTCGTCTTCCTTCCACGTGCCCTTGATCAGGGCGAAGTGTTCCTGTCCGTTGCTCTTCTGCTTGAACGGAACGATGCGGAAGTGTCCGTGGTCCGTCGGCATATCGACCTCCACGCCAACTTCTATCAGCGACTCTTTCTTCAGCCGGTAGGCTATCAGGTCTTTGATGGTGATAATCTTCATGTGGTGTTTGCGGGCGAACTCCTGTAATTCCGGCATGCGTGCCATCGTACCGTCGTCGTTCATGATTTCCATCAGGGCACCGGCAGGGTAGAGGCCTGCCATGCGGCAGAGGTCGATGGCGGCTTCCGTATGTCCGCTGCGTCGCAGCACGCCGTTCTCCTGTGCGTAGAGTGGGTTTACGTGTCCGGGTCTTCCGAAGGTCTCCGGTTTGGAGGCTGGGTCGGCAAGTGCCTTGATGGTTTCTGCACGGTCGTGGGCAGAGACTCCCGTCGTGCAGCCTTCCAGTTTGTCAATGGTTACCGTGAACGGGGTACCCAGCACCGATGTGTTGTCCTGTACCTGGTGTGGCAAGTCCAGCTCCTTGCAGCGTCCGATGGTGATAGGAGCACAAAGCACGCCTCGGGCATGCTTCAGCATGAAGTTCACCTTCTCGGGTGTTACCTTCTCCGCAGCAATGATCAGGTCGCCTTCGTTTTCGCGGTCTTCGTCGTCCACGACAATCACGAAATCGCCGTTCCTGAAGTCCTCGACAGCTTCGTCTATCGTATTTAACTTGAATTGTTCCATATTCACTTACACATTATTATATATATAGGAGTCAGGCGGTGCGTTTCTGTTCTGCCGCCAGTTCCAGGGCTCGTGGTATGATGCGCTCACTGGTCTGACGGATGGCACGCAGGTCTTTATACAGACGCAGGCGGAAACGTATCATCCTGAAATAAAAGAAGATACCCAGCGGTAGTACCAGGCCCGTCACCACGTTCAGCCACTTTCTGCGGAAAGGACGTGTATGGGCATGTGTGGCTATGATGGGATAGTTGTTCAATTCGCCCAGTATAATCCTGTCCTTACTGTATCCCAGGTCTTCAATCGCCGTCTCGAGCATCTCGTTGATATGTTCTATCTCCTGGTCGTCACCTGCGTGGAAGAACACTTTAATCGGGTTCGGCCAGCGGATCAGTTTGTGTCGTTCGTTGTATGACACGATGCCGTCACACACCTCACGCAGCATGTTTACGTCCACATCGTACTTCGGATCCTCGATGATGACCTCCTTGCGGGTGATGTGACGTTTCAGGCGCAGTCCCAGCATCCTCATAGCTATCTGCTTATACATGTCGATGTTGAAGACCACCGAGTCATTATTCGCCTTATAGGTGAAGAAGATGGCTATGGGCGACAGGACTGCCGTTCCGAGCCATCGCCCGAACCATACGGTCCACTCGTCCTCACGGGCCATTCGGAATCCTGTGTTGTCAAAGATGTAGAACACGATGAATACCAGGACGGAGACGATGACTGGCACGCCCAGTCCGCCTTTGCGGATGATGGCACCCAGCGGTGCTCCGATAAAGAAGAAGATGATGCACGACAGGGCCAGCGTGATTTTTCCCAGGGCTTCCAGGGAATGCAGACGGTCGTTACGGTTCAGCATCCGCGAATATTCACTCTTGATTTCCAGGTCTATCTGCGTGTTGCGGGCGTGGTCGGTGGCCTGTTTGATGATGCTCTGCTTCTGTTCTGCTGTCAGCCGGAAGAAGAGCGAGTCGAATTCAACATCCTTCTTTGCTGCTGCTGCAACAGCCTTCAGTGATTCTTTCCTGTCCATCTGCGGCTTGGGGAAAGCGCTGTAGCTGGCATCGCGGTAGAAGGCATGCGCCACAGAGTCGTTGAACTCCCTGATGGAGTCCAGGTCATGATAGATACGACGGATGCTCTTTGCTTTAGCACTGGCAGAGATGCCGCTGATGTCTGCCAGACTGAAGTCGCCGTCGAAGTCGAGTATGATACGTTTGGTACCGAAAGTCTCGCGGCGATAGGGCACACTGGCGCTTCCGGCAATGTCCTGTGAACGCATGTTCTCAAACCACTCACCACTCCACAGCGTCAGCAGCAGGTGCTTCTTCTCTGCCGTCGATTGCAGCATGCCTGAGTCGGCCAGGATGATGGCGTGGTCGTCATAGCTGCCGTTCTGACGGTATATCATGATGCCGTACAGCTTGCCTGTCTCCAGGTCTTTCTTCTGTACATAGAGGTTGCTGTTGGGAATGCCGTCGTAGAAGATTCCCTCGGGAATCTCCAGTTCCGGGCTCTTCTGTTTCATGGACAGAAGCAGCTGACCGAACGACTTGTTGGCCTCGGGACCTATCACGTCCTGAAAATAGAAGGATACACCAGTGATGATCAGTGTGATGAAAATCAGCGAACGCATGGTCTGCAGCAGTGAGATACCTGCAGCCTTGATGGCTGTGAGTTCCGAACTCTCGCCCAGGTTTCCGAAAGCTATCAGCGACGACAGGAGAATGGCTAGCGGCAGCGCCTGTGGCAGCAACATCAGTCCCATGTACCAGAAGAACTGTGCCAGCACCGCCAGCGACAGTCCCTTGCCGATAAGGTCATCAACATAACGCCACAGGAATTGCATCATCAGCACAAACTGGCAGATGAAGAACGTACCGACAAACAGTAGCAGGAACTGTTTGGCAATGAATATGTCTAATTTCTTGATCCGAAACATAAATCGGGCACAAAGGTGCACTTCTATAGTCCGCTTACCCGGTGCAGACGGTCCAGGTTGTCATCCCAGATGCCACGCAGGTCCTCAATGTCGTCTGCGTCGGCATAGTCGGTGATTAACATGTTCAGGTGACCGGTCAGTTCGCTGGGTTCCAGACGAATCTCCCAGAAAGCTTGTGGATCGACCTCCTGATAGTCCCATTTCATACGGATATGACTAAACTTGTTACACTCCAGAATCTGCGACGTCTTGGTGTCACGCTCCGTCCAAGGATGTCCCCATGTGAATGTCATGGTCTCACCATTGGCATCTGCAACAACGATGTCCGCCAGCCATTTCTGCAAACCTTCTGCCGTACTGATCATCCCCCACACAATATTTGGCGACTTGGTGTTCAGAGGGTACTCTATGGTTAGTTTCTTCATGTCTAATCTTTGTATTTTAGTAGTTGTTGGCAAAGGTACGAAAAAAAATGAAGAGTGAAGAGTGAAGAGTGAAGAATTTGCTGCCGCTATAGGATTTTTAACTTTTTGCCTTTTTAACCATTTAAATATTTAAAAATCTCGAATAAAATTTGGCGGTGTCAAAGAAAAGTCTTACCTTTGCAGCCGATTTCGAGATTTCTCGGAGGATGGCGGGGTAGCTCAGCTGGTTAGAGCGTCGGATTCATAATCCGGAGGTCGAGGGTTCGGGTCCCCCTCCCGCTACTGGAAACGTCCTGTAAATGTTATGTTTACAGGACGTTTTGTTGTTTTCGGGGTGTACAAAAGTGTACTCGACACCAATAAAGTTGTTGTGGTCTTATGCACAAGATTTACCATCGGCCTCCAGGCTGTCCGTTGCCGGGCATTCCGCCGCCGCTATTGATGGTATTGGACGCTGTGATGCTCACCGATGAAGAGCCGAGGTTCAGTGTATAGCTGCTGCCGCTGGTCATGCCGGGGGTGCTTATCAGGATCGTGCCGTTGTTGTAAGAGTAGGGCGGCATGGTGAAAGTAGCCAGCGTGGTGGAGTTGCTGCTGACGGTCACTGTAGCGTTGGCTGCAATAGAGCCAGTGGTGGTGACAATGCCCTGTGTGGTGCTGCCGAGGCTTCCGTCGAACCGTCCGCCAATGCCGAAGATGCTGCCCCCGCTGATGTAGAGTCTCTTTTCTTCGTTGATGTCGATACCAGCCTCTGCGCCACCGGAACCCATGGCGATGAGTGTGCCGCCTTTCAGGTACATGTCGCCATTGGCGTCAATGCCGTCGTTACTGGTGCCTACGGTGACAACCGTGCCTCCGCTGATGGTCAGGTCACCTGATGAGTTGATGCCGTCGTCGTGGGCAGACACCAATACCGTTCCGTCGGTGACCTTCAGCGTACCCTTGCTCTCGATACCCTCGCCATTGGTGCCGCTGGTACGTACCATGATGTCACCACCGGTAATCTCCAGCACGCCATGCTCGTTCTTCGTACCAACCTTAATACCCTTTGGCGACGACGTATAGGCATCGTCCAGGTTGTCAGTGTTGCCCGTGTAGTTATGGCTTTCCGTTGAGCCGTTGCTGAAGTAGAGGTTGCCCTCGGTGATGACGCGTATCTTGCCGCCGCTGATGTAGGCTTCCCAGTCGGCCTTCAATCCCTTGCCGCCACTGCCTGTGGCCTTCACATATACTTCGCCGCCCTTAATGGTCAGGGTCGAGTCGCACTTGATGCAAGTGGCGGCCTTCGTCTCCAGGTCTTCCGTGTCCCACTCGCCATTGCCCGTACAGATGACTGTGGTACGCCCTCCATTAATAAAGATGTCCTTCTCGCAGTTGATGCCCTTGGCACCATTGCCTGTTGTTTCCACGTTGACGATTCCGCCGTTGATGACTACTGCCTCGTCAGCCTTGATGCCATGATTGACGGCTGTGTTGACATACAGGTTGACGCCTTTGTCGATGACCGTGTAGCTCTTGCAGTGGATACCATTGTTGTAGTTGCCATAGATCTCCAATGAGCCTGTACCGCTCAGCAGCAGCTTACCTTTGCTGTAAAACGTGGCCTTATGGTCTTCGGTGGTGCCGTCTGTCAGTTTGTTGGTGCCAGTGAGCACTACGAAGGCTGCCATCTTGCTCTGTAGGTCGATGGCTGTCGTAGTGGCGTTCGTGATATCTACACCGTTCAGATTTAGTTCGTATTCGGTCTTGCCCTCGATGGTCAGCGAACCGTTGGCAGTGGTGCCGCTCACCACATAGCAGATACCCACCGTTGAGCCGTGGTTGGCAGTGACGTTACCTCCGTCGATGGTAATGGTAACGCCGTTCTCTGTTTTGGCTACCGGGTTCGACATGTCGATGCTGACCTTTGTGGCAAATGTATGCTTGCTGATGTCGTCCTCTGCTTCAGGATAATAGGCACTGACGGCAGCATCCGGTTCTGCTGTCGTCTTATCGATGGCTACTGAGAATGAGAGTAGTTCGCTGTCCGTAGCAGCATTGCTGACACCTGTCTGTCCGTTGACTATCGGCTGAAAACTGTTGTACTCATCCATCAGATCGTCCGTTGAGCATGCTGTCGCTGCTGCTGTCATGATGGCCAGAAGCATCATGTAATACATTGTCTTCTTCATAATCGTTGTCCTTTTGGTAATACGATCTTTATTTGTTTGTTTTCTGCTGCAAAGATACCACAAGGAAGACGCTCTGCCAAATATATTCAGCAAACCGGCCATTTCGTTCAGCGAATTAAGTTTCAGAAGTAGCAGAATAACGGCAAAATGTGAATAAAAGACATAACGAATGATAAAAAAATTGGAGGGTTCGCAACTTTCTCTTATCTTTGTGCGTCAAACGAGTGATAATAAACAATAATAAGAACAACTAACGGGGCAAAGAACAAGACTGTTTTGACCTCCAACCCCCGATTTAAGGGGCTGAATAATACAGTGATACACTTACAAGACATCAACAAGACCTATCAGGGCGCGCAGCCGCTGCACGTGCTGAAAGGCATAAACCTTGACATTGCGAAAGGAGAGTTCGTCAGCATCATGGGTGCGTCGGGTTCAGGCAAGAGTACATTATTAAATATATTAGGTATTCTTGACAACTATGATTCGGGAACTTACGAGCTGGCAGGCACCCGCATCTGGAATCTCTCCGAGCGAAAAGCGGCGGAATACCGTAACCACATGATAGGATTTATATTCCAGTCATTTAATCTCATCTCGTTTAAGACTGCCGTGGAAAACGTTGAGTTGCCATTATTTTACCAGGGCGTGAGCCGAAGGAAGCGCCACGCCCTGGCTTTGGAGTATCTGGAACGGCTGGGATTATTAGACTGGGCCAACCACTATCCCAATGAGCTTAGCGGTGGACAGAAGCAACGCGTAGCCATAGCCCGTGCACTGATCACGAAGCCGCAGATCATCCTGGCCGATGAACCGACAGGTGCGTTGGACTCGAAGACCTCGGTGGAAGTGATGCAGCTGCTGAAAAAGCTGAACCAGGAAGATGGAATGACCATCGTCGTGGTGACTCACGAGAGCGGTGTAGCAAACGAGACGAACAAGATAGTACACATCAAAGACGGCATCATCGGTGAGATAGAAGAGAACCTCAACCACGATGCCTCACCCTTCGGCAGCGGAGGAATTATGAAGTAAAGTTGAGTGTTGAGTGTCAAGAGTTCTTGCGTCCCTTCGGTAGCAAGCGAGCAGAGCTCGAGCGGAGAGACTTTTGTTGAGTGTTAAGAGACATGTCGCTAAACACTAAACTATAAACAATAAACAAAAATGAGAGATATCATCACAGAAATATGGCAGACAGCCAAGCGTAATAAGTTGCGTACGTCGCTGACCGGTTTCGCGGTGGCATGGGGTATCTTCATGCTCATCGTGCTGCTGGGAGCCGGTAACGGACTCATCAATGCCAACATGCAGCAGAGTGCCCGCTTCCTGTCGAACTCGATGATGGTGTTCGGTGGCCGCACCTCAAAAGCCTATCAAGGCTTGAAGGAAGGACGAGAGATTCGTCTGCAGAAGCGCGACATCATAACGACAGAAACGGAGTTCAAGGATATCGTGGATGAGGTGGGAGCACAGTTCCAGACCGGTGCAACTCTCAGTAATGGCGAGGAATATGTCAGCACCACCATAACCGGTGTATATCCCAACCACACGAAGATAGACAAGATGGAGCTGCTCTACGGGCGTTTCATCAACGAGATAGACTTGCGCGACAGCCGTAAGGTGCTGGTGCTAAGCAATAAACAGGCAGAGGAGTTAGAGCCGCATGACTACAAGAGTCTGATAGGCCGTTATATTAAGGTGGGTGACTTTGCCTTCAAGGTGGTGGGCATCTATAAGGATCAAGAGGAAGGTAGTAGCGAGGCCTTTTCTGCCTACTCCACCATCAAGAGCATCTATGGCGCCAAAACCGACAATGCCGGTAACATAGAGTTCACCTTCCACGGACTGACGACAGAGAAGGCTAATGAAGACTTTGAAAGCGACTATCGTCACCGCCTGAATGCCAACCACCAGGCGCATCCGGAGGACGAAAGCTCGGTATGGTTATGGAACCGCTATACCATGAACATGCAGATGGAGACAGGTATCGGCATCATCCGCACCTTCTTGTGGATAGTTGGACTGTTCACGCTGCTCAGCGGCATCGTGGGTGTATCGAACATCATGCTCATTACGGTGAAGGAGCGTACCCACGAGTTCGGCATCCGCAAAGCCATTGGTGCCAAGCCTTGGAGCATCTTGAAGCTGATCATCATTGAGAGTGTTATCATCACCACTTTCTTCGGCTATGTAGGCATGGTGCTGGGCGTGCTGGCCAATGAGTATATGGATGCGACAATTGGACATGAGGTCATCGATACAGGACTCTTTAAGGCCACGATGTTCCTCGACCCGACAGTAGGACTTGACGTATGCATTGAGGCAACAATGGTGATGATCATAGCAGGCACCATAGCCGGGCTGATACCAGCCTTCAAGGCAAGTAGAATCCGTCCCATTGAAGCGCTCCGCGCAGACTAAAATTCTCAAATCGTAAATAGTCAAATAGTCAAATGAGATTAGACTTAGATACATATAGAGAGATTCTTGACACGCTGACTCGTAACAAGTCACGGTCGTTCCTGACAGGCTTCGGCGTGTTCTGGGGAGTCTTCATGCTCGTAGCCCTGATGGGTGGCGGGCAGGGACTGAAGGAGCTGCTGAACAGCAACTTCGACGGCTTCGCAACCAACATGGTCATGATATGGTCACAACAGACCACCAAGCCCTACAAGGGCTTCCGCAAGGGACGGATGTGGTCGATGGACTACAAGGATATTGAACGGCTGCACCAGCGCGTACCTGAGCTGGGAGTCGTCGCACCGGTTTTGTTTGCACCCTGGGGACGTTCTAACACGGCCTACTATGGCGACCAGAAGACAAGCCCGAGGATTCAGGGCGTTACACCTGAATATGCGGAAGTGATTGCACCGAAGCTGTTCTACGGACGTTTCATCAATCAGATGGACATACTCGAACACCGTAAGGTATGTGTGTTAGGCAAGAAGATCTATAAAGACCTGTTCAAGGACGGAGGCGACCCCTGTGGTAAGAGCATACGTGTGGATTCCACCTACTACGAGGTCATCGGCGTGGATTACAACACCAGTAGTGCCATGAACTTCAATGGTCGTGCCGAAGAGAAGATAACCCTGCCGCTGACGCTGATGCAGCAAACCTACAACCGAGGCAACCAGGTCGATGTGATTATTGCCGCTGGTCGCAAGGGAGTGGTAATGAGTAAGATCACGCCCCGCATACGTGAGACGGTAGCCCGTGCACACTTTGTTGACCCCACCGACGAACAGGGTACAATGGTGTTCAATACCGAGGTGCTCTTCCAAATGCTTGACAACCTCTTCAAAGGTGTCAATTTCCTCATCTGGCTTGTCGGACTGGGCACGCTGCTGGCAGGTGCCATCGGTGTGTCGAACATCATGATGGTGACGGTTCGTGAGCGAACGACAGAGATTGGTATTCGTCGTGCCATCGGTGCTACGCCCAAGATGATCCTCTCGCAAATCATTTCAGAGAGCATCGTGCTGACACTGGTTGCCGGCATGTCGGGCATCCTCTTTGCCGTAATGATTCTACAGATGCTGGAACTGGCGAATACGGAAGACGGCATCGTCAGTGCCCATTTCCAGATAGGTTTCTGGACAGCCATCTTCGCAGCCATCATCGTGGGCACCATGGGTGTACTGGCAGGACTGGCTCCCGCTGCCCGTGCCATGAGCATCAAGCCTGTGGATGCCATGAGGGATGAATAACGATATAATGATAAAGATATAACGTCATAACGATATAACGAAAAAATAACATATTTATGAAGAAGTATAGCAAACTGATTATCGCTGCGATTATCGCGCTGATTTTCATCGGAACATTCGTGTTCCTCTGGCAGAAGAGCCAA
>CAJOQT010000120.1 GCA_905236875.1 uncultured Prevotella sp.
GTTTGTTTGTCTAAAAGTTAGTACTTTTGCACATCCTCAGGAATAATAAGACAAACAAATAAGATATGGGAAGACCAAAAAGATTGTGTCCGTTAGGAAAATATCGCCTTCGTACGCCTTATGGTTGTTTTTGAGCGATTTTTAGTAATTTTGTGGCGAAAATCGCGATTTTGCGAGAACAGAGCCAAACTTGTTTGAACTTTGTCGAGTGTGAGCGATTAATTCAATTCAGAAAAAGGATAACATGAAAGTCAAGATACATTGTTGCCAGTAATCAAGATAGAATGCTTATGGCGAAGACTGAATCAATTCAGACCCGTAGGCTCGTTTAGTGTAACAGGTCTTGGAGTCGCTTGAAGGCGGGTGCGAGTAGTGTTGTCTCTACCTCACGGCCGTCAGGTGAGCGGAAGATGCAGCGCCGCTGTTTGGGTAGCAGAGTGCAGATAAGGTGGATATTGACCAGTGTGCTGCGGTCGGCACGGACAAAGACTTCGGGGCTAAGCGTCTTTTCCAGGGAGCCGAGTCCCACGAGTACGGTGTCCTTGTCGTGGAATGTCACTATCTGCGAATAATTGCCGTCGCCCTTGAAGTATGCGATGTCCTTGACATTGGCAACTATGGTTCCGCTGGCCGTACGGAACGTCAGATGTTCTTCGTAGCTTTTCTCCGTCATTCGCACGATGTCTTTGAGAGCCCCTTCCAAGCCCCCTCCGGGGACCCCTTCCAACCTCCCCTGTCTAGGGGAGGTGTTGATGCACCTTGAGTCTTCCCTTTGGGGCGATATGAGGGGTGCCTTGGCTTTCTCGCGTATGGCCTTGATCTGTTGCTCTCGCTGTAATTTTTCTCGTTGCAGTCGGATCATTCTGCGGCGGTTGCGCCGTTTCTCGTACCAATAGGCTACGGTCCATACCAGCATGGAGAGTATGAGCAACCCCAATAGCCATACCCACCAGTGCTGCCACCAACGGAGCGGCGGGGCGATATAGGTATCTTCCTCGTTGATGGCCAGCAGCTCCTCGGGTCGGAAGGAGGTCATCTCTTCTACGCCGGGCAACCAAACGGTGCCGTCGCTGCTCTCGGCCATTGTCGCCATGAGCGGCTCGAGCATGGTAAAGCCGTTATGATGGTTGAAGAAATGGATGTCGGTAAGCTGATAATCCTTACCGATGCGGCAGACGAATAGTACGTCAACAGTGGCTACCACCAGATAGCCGCGTGGTGACACGTGGAGCGAGCGTATCTCATGACCGTTGAGGCTTGAAATTTCTTGAGACCTGCGGAACAAGTGGCCCTTCGGGTCGAGCGGAGCATTGAGGTTTGAGATTTGCCCCTTGCGAATCATAAACAGCGAATCTGCAGAGGCAAAGAATATCGTGCCCTTACTGTCGGCTTCCATCGTCGTGACGAGCAGCTTCTGTGGGTAGTCGGCTTTCTCTACTTTGCCATTACGATCCAGACAAAAGACGCCTAAGGTGCTGCCCGCCCACAGGCGTCCCTCGTCGTCGAAGGCTGCACACCAGGGGTAGGGGATGTCCGTTGTCAACGTATCTGTCTGCTGTGTCTGGGGATCAAAGGCAGCGATAACACTTTTCTGGCTGACCAGAATCAGCTTCCCGTCAGCCTGAGTAAGAAAGCGGAAACGGTCTTGTGGCAGGTTGAGATAGTGGAGAGCTGTGGTGGGGTTGCCCTCTACGCAAGCTACGTCGTTGTGGCTGGGCATGAACACCTGCCGTCCTATCGTCACCGTGCTTGTTCCGTAATACTGTGAGGCATCGTCGCTGATCACCATATATTCGTCTGTCCCCTCTCCTCTCTTTGTGATTACCTTACCGTTCAACGTACCCATGACCAGCTGGTAAGGGCTGTCTGCCGCATTGGAGGACGGGAGCACCGCCACAGCTCTGACGATATCATTCTCGTCTGTCAGGCGGTGATTGGTGAAGTTGCGGTTGAAGAAGCAATACACTCCCTGGTAGGTAGCCACCCACAGACGGTCCCATCGGTCGATGAGCACGTCACGTATCAGGTTAATGCCTGTTACGATCTTATGGATGGCGGTGCCGTCATAGAGATAGACGGCGTGCTCGTCGGCAATGACCAGATGGCCTGACTGCAACTGTCTGACGGTTAATCCGAAGCTGGCTTCTGTCCAACTGGCTTTTATGAGCCTCTTCAGGCGATGGTCGCTGACGGCATAGATACCGTCGGAGGCGAAGGCCAACAATGCCGTATTCGTGCGGAGCAGGGTGTATATGTCGCCTTTGCCAGTCAGCCGGACCGCTTGTCGTTGTCCTTTTCTGACTTGATAGAGTCCGTTCTCTGTAGGGATGAGGGTACTGATGGTGTCCATGTACAGCTTCCTGTCGGGTGTCATCTCGTCGAGCAGTCGCCCTGTCATCCGCGTGACGAATCCCTGTTCCGTCACCCGACACAGCCGGCGGTGCTGTTCCTGTTCGTCCTCCAGAAGTATGTAGCCGTCTGGCAGGCTGCCTGCGTTCAGGTTGTTCAGCTGCCAGTAACCTTGCGGATCGATGGGGTGCATCACCACATCATCATCGTCGATGAGCCATTGACGGCGGAATCCCAATCCGCTCACTTGTCCGTCTGTCTCAATGAAACCGACAATGTTCTCACGCCGTCCCTTCAGGAATGGTGTGAATGTACGACCGTCGAAGCGAATGAATCCCGATAGCGTACCTATATAAATATATCCGTGCGAGTCTTGCCACAGCCGTTCGGCTTGCATCTGTGGCAATCCGTCGAGCGTGGTGTATCGCCGGTAGGTCAGCCGACTCTCCATCTGTGCATGTAGAGAGAGGCAGAGCATGATGGCCAATCCTAAGATAAAAGTGTGTCTTGATGTTCTCATACGGCATCATTCCTATAAATGCAGGAACAAAGTTACAATAAAAAGCTGAATGCACAAACTTTTCCCGAAAATAAATCTTTCGGCCTTTGAGTTCGTCACTGAAAAGGGGCAGTTCGTCAAAAACCATTGTCGGATGCTCTGTTGTTTTGCCACTTTTCCCTATCTTTGTAGAAAGAATGAACAAACAAAACCATTAAGATTATGAAAAGACTATTTACACTCATCATCGTGTCTGTGGCACTGGCTACGGGAGTACAGGCACAGGACGAAACTATCAACGAAACGCCGCTCAGCCTCGAAGCAGTGGAGAACGGGACCGTCGTTACCCTCACAAATAACAATTCGGCGGTTGTGAAGTTTGCATTAAGAACCTATGTCTCGCCGACGGAATATTACGATGACGTATGGTACACGGTTCAGAACACGAATACTATTAACCTGAATGCCGGCGACATCCTGGTTTTGCGTTCCACTTGTAAGGACTATGGCAATAACTTCAAAATCCATGCCTCGAAGGACGTCTATGTCTATGGCAATCCGTTGAGTCTTATTGCCCAAACAGAATACAAGACGATGACTGACCTGTCGGATTGTGCCGACGGCGTGTTGCAAGGACTGTTTGACAAAGGGTGGAACGGCAATCCCTGCATCAAGAACCATCCTACAAAGGACATTGTGCTGCCTGCCACCACGCTGAAGAACAGCTGCTACTACGGAATGTTCAAAGGCTGTACAAGTCTGACACGCGCTCCGCAGCTGCCGGCTACGACGATGGCCTTCAGGTGCTACAGTCACATGTTCTCCTACTGCACCAGTCTTACGGTTGCGCCAGAGCTGCCTGCCACTACGCTGGCCGACGAGTGTTATTACGGCATGTTTGAAAGCTGCTCTGTCTTGAAGGATGCTCCGGCTTTGCCGGCAATGACACTGACATACGCCTGCTACGACAATATGCTCAGAGGCTGCACCAGCATGACCCAGGCACCTGAACTTCCTGCCACTTCACTTGCTATTGACTGTTATTATGGCATGTTCTGGGAGTGTACCAGCCTGGAGAATGCACCTGCACTGCCCGCTACCACCCTGGCACCGAACTGTTATAATAACATGTTCTATATGTGCTCCAGTCTGGTCAATGCCCCTGAGTTACCCGCCACCACACTGTCAGAGAACTGCTATGCCAGCATGTTCTATGGCTGTTCCAGCTTGGAGAAGGCACCTGTGCTGCCTGCACCTACACTGGTAAAAAGCTGCTACTCGTATATGTTCACCAACTGCACCAAGCTGAACTACGTGAAATGTCTTGCTACCGACCTGTCGGCCAATGATGCTGCCAACGACTGGGAGCGTGGCACGAACGAGTGGCTCTTCGGTGTGGCTGCCACTGGCACTTTCGTCAAGGCAGATGGTGTTGATACATGGACGACGGGCGACAGCGGCATTCCCACTGGCTGGACGACTGAAGAGGCATCTACGGGTATTGGTTCTATTGACAACGGACGACAGACAACGGACAACAGATGGTACACCCTTGACGGCCGGATGCTGCAAGGAGAACCGATGCAGAAGGGCGTGTATATATATAATGGTAAAAAGGTAAAAAAGTAAAAATGAACGCTCCAGTGGGATGATGAAGAAGAGGAGGATTGGTAGAAACCCGGACGATTGAGCTGTCCGTCACAGTGAAAAGTAGTGTTGAGGCAATAAATTGTGGCGTATTGCGTTATTATTACGATGCGAAAGCGATTTATGTGCCTGTTGTTGTTGCTGTTTGTGACGCTTGGGGTGTTTGCGCAGTACGATCCGTCGTTCAGTCATTACTGGGCGATGGAGCCTTCTTTTAATCCTGCTGCCATTGGCAAGGAGGATAAGGTGAACGTGACGGGAGCGTACGCGATGTCGCTGGTTGGTTTTGAGCATGCTCCGAAGACGATGTATGTTGCTGGTGACTTGCCTTTTTATGCGATTGGCTGCTACCATGGCGTCGGTGCTCAGGTGATGAATGATGCCATCGGTGTTTTTTCTCATAAGCGTATTATGTTGCAGTATGCCTTGAAGCGTCGTCTGGCTGGCGGCGTGTTAGGCATTGGCGTGCAAGGTGGTGTGTTGAGTGAGAACATGGACGGCAGTGAGCTTGACATGGAGCGTCCTGAAGACCCTGCCTTTTCGACGAGTGAGCAGACGGGTACCGGTTTGGACCTGGGTGTCGGTTTGTATTATTCGCATAAGACCTGGTATGTGGGTTTGTCGGCATTGCATGTGAATGCTCCGCTGGTTGAGTTGGGTGAAAAGAATGAGCTACAGGTGGATAGGACATATTATTTGACCGGTGGATACAATATTCGTTTGAGAAATCCGTTTTTTACAATACATCCCTCATTGTTGGCTCGTTCTGACGGTGCGGGGTGGCGTGTTGACGTTGGCACCCGCGTGCGCTATGAGTATGAGAAGCGTATGTTTTACGGTGGTGTATCGTATAGTCCGACGAATTCTGTGACGTTGCTGTTGGGAGGTAATTTCCATGGTATAAGCATCGGCTACAGTTATGAGTTTTATACGAACGGCTTGAGTCTGGGTAACGGGAGCCATGAGTTGTTTGTGGGTTACCAGACGGATCTGGACTTTGGCAAGAAGGGCCGGAACCGTCACCAGAGCGGAAGGATTTTGTAAAGAATAAAAGAATAAAAGAATAAAAAAAATAAAAGAATAAAAAAATGAAGGAATGAAAGAATGAAGATATGAAACAAGACATGAAGAATAGAAACGTAAAAAGGCTGGCAAAGAGGTTTATACCTTTTTACCTTTTTACCTTTTTACTTTTCCTGACGGGTTGTTTTGGCGGTCGTTCTACGATGGCCAATGGAGGTGAGGTGACTGGTGTGAGCGGTAAGCCGTTCTCGGAGCCTGCTCCTTACGGTATGACGCTGATTAAGCGCGGTCATTTGCGTATGGGTATTGAGTCACAGGACTCTTTGTGGGGTCGTGAGACTCCTGTTCGTGACATCTCGGTGGAGGGTTTCTGGATGGACGAGACGGAGGTGACGAATTCTCAGTATCGTCAGTTCGTGTATTATGTGCGTGACAGTATTTTGCGTGAGCGTCTGGCTGACCCTGCGTATGGTGGTGATGAGACGTACAAGATCGAGGAGGACAAATATGGTGAGCCTGTCAAGCCTCACCTGAACTGGAAGAAGCCCTTGCCTCGTAAGCCTAATGAGGATGAGGAGCGTGCCTTTGAGAGCTTGTATGTGACGCATCCCGTGACGGGTGAGAAGATGCTGGACTGGCGTCAGATGAACTATCGCTACGAGATTTATGACTACGTGGAGGCAGCGAAGCGCAAGTATCGCCTGAATCCGGAGGAGCGTATCCTGAATACGGATATAGTTCCCAATCCCAATGAGGAGATATGGATTTCGAAGGACACGGCTTACATCAATGATGAGGGTAAGATAGTCAGGGAGACGATCACCCGTCAATATACGGGCGAGTGGGACTTCCTGAATACCTATATTGTGAATATTTATCCAGACACTACGTGTTGGGTCAATGACTTCCCGAATGCAGAGAACGAGACATACATGCGTTACTATTTCACGAATGCTGCGTATAACGACTATCCTGTGGTAGGTGTGTCTTGGGAGCAGGCGAATGCTTTCTGTGCCTGGCGTACGGAGTTCCTGCTGAAGGGTCTGGGTCCTGCTGCCCGTTTCGTTCAGCGCTATCGTCTGCCGACAGAGGCAGAATGGGAGTATGCTGCCCGTGGCAAGGACCAGAACGAGTTTCCGTGGGAGAATGAGGACGTGGCAAGCGGCAATGGCTGTTTCTTTGCGAACTTCAAGCCTGCTACGGGTGACTATACGCAGGACGGCAACCTGATAACCAGTAAGGTGGGTATCTATCAGGCCAACTCAAACGGTCTGTATGATATGGCAGGCAATGTGGCAGAATGGACGAGTACGGTATATACGGAGGCCGGTGTGTCGGCGATGAATGACATCAATCCGCAGTTGAGCTACAATGCTGCCCGTGAAGACCCGTATCGCCTGAAGAAGAAGAGCGTGCGTGGCGGTTCGTGGAAAGACCCCGCCAGCTATATCCGTTCCGCATGGCGTACGTATGAGTACCAGAACCAGCCGCGTGCATACATTGGATTCCGTTGTGTGCGCAGTCTGGCTAATACGACGAGTGAGAAGATCAAGGTGAAGAAGAAATAGAGATATTGGAGATATGACACAATACAGCAGAATCAATTTAGTCTATCGCTTGCAGAAGTGGATGGACAGTGTGCCGGGCCAGACGTTCCTCAACTATGCCTATAGCTGGGGTGCAGCAGTGGTTATTTTGGGTACCTTGTTCAAACTGACCCACATGGATGGAGCAGACCTTATGCTTTTCTTAGGTATGGGTACTGAGGTCGTGGTGTTCTTCCTTTCGGCCTTTGACCGTCCGTTTGACAAGACTGCAGACGGTATGGACTTGCCGACACATCTGGAAGGTGAACCGATAGGTGCTGTTGTCGCTAATGGGGCGAATGAGGTGTTTCAAACAGATGGAGAACCATCGGCAGCGCCGTTGGTTATCGCGTCAGGAAAAGCGACGGGCACACTGACCGAGGCTGCTGTTGCAGCAGCAAGTGGCAGTACGGTTGCTAGTGGCGGTACTGTCAGCGGTGGTGGTCAGACGATTATCATTGGTGGCGGCTATGGTGGCTCTTCACATGGGGCCAATGACGCTAATGGGGCTCATGAGACTAATGAGACTGAGTCCCATGAACCTATCGCGTTTACTGAGGGCAATGAGCTTGTTGAGACATCGGCTCCTACGTCTATTCCGCCGCTTACTCCAGACATGACCGAGGCTACCAATGCATACGTGGATGAGTTGAAGAAACTGACCGAGGTTCTGGAGCGTGTGTCAGAGCAGAGCAAGCGTCTGACGACCGACTCAGAGGAGATGGAGAACCTGAACCGTACGCTGACGGGCATCTGTAAGGTCTATGAGATGCAGCTCAAGAGTGCCAGCTCGCAGATTGGCACCATTGACGAGATTAACGAACAGACGCGCCACATGGCAGAGCAGATCAAGGAGCTGAACAATATCTATGCCCGAATGATTGAGGCAATGTCGGTGAGAATGGCAAGTGACAAGTCATAAGTGACAAGGAAATTGTAAATTGTCAAAGAGTAAAATAAAGTAATGGCAATTAAGAAGCGACCACTGAATCCGCGCCAGAAGATGATCAACCTGATGTATGTCGTCCTCATGGCCATGCTCGCGCTGAACGTCTCGACGGAGGTGCTCAACGGCTTCTCACTCGTGGAGGAGAGCCTGCACCGTACGACAGACAATTCTGCGCTGCAAAATGAGGCTATCTATTCTGACTTCGAGGAGCAGATGAAGGCTAATCCGGCGAAAGTAAAGGAGTGGTTTGAAAAGGCTCAGCAAGTCAAGCACATGAGCGACTCGCTCTATACGCTGGCCGAGGACTTGAAACTGGCCATTGTACGTGAGGCCGACGGTAGTGATGCTGACGTACACAACCTAGTCAACAAGGAGAATCTGGAGGCTGCCAACCAGATTATGTTGTCACCAAGTAACGGACGTGGTGAAGAACTGAAAAAGGCTATAGATTCTTATCGTAAACGCATCTTGACGATGATAGAAGACTCCACTCAGCGTAAAATTATAGCCAGTAACCTATCGACGGAACTGCCGAAGAATGCGCTGACGATGGGTAAGAACTGGCAGCAATATATGTTTGAGAACATGCCCGTAGCTGCTGCTGTGACGCTATTGACTAAGTTGCAGAGCGATGTGCGCTATGCCGAGGGCGAGGTGTTGCATACGCTGGTGAGCAATGTGGATCTGAAGGACGTGCGTGTTAACCTGCTCAGTGCCTTTGTCATCCCCAGTTCGCAGACCATTGTCCGTGGCGACAAGTTCTCGGCACGTATCGTCATGGCAGCCGTCGATACCACCCAGACACCTGCCATCTATATCGGTGGTAGGCAGTTGAACCTGAAGGACGGTATCTACGAGACTGTCTGTGGCCGTACGGGTGACTTTACGCTGGCCGGTTACTTGGAGGTGATGAACAGCAATGGTGACCGTATCCGTCGTGACTTCGAACAGAAATACACGGTGGTTGACCCCAGTGCGACGGTGAGTGCCGACCTGATGAACGTGCTGTATGCAGGTTACAACAACCCCATCAGTGTCAGTGTGCCGGGCGTACCTCTGTCGAAGGTGCAGGCTACTATCTCCGGTGGTACGCTGACTCCGGTGAGTGCCGGTCATTACATCGCCCGTCCGTCGGCCGTGGGAAAGGATGTGACTATCACCGTTACCTCGACCAATACGGGCCGTGCGCAGCAGATGGGACAGTTCACGTTCCATGTGCGTAAGCTGCCCGACCCGACGGCGTATATCACAACAGCCGATGCTGAGGGTAATGCCGGACGCTTCCGTGGCGGTGGCCTGACAAAGGCACAGCTGATGAATGCCGACGGCATTGGTGCTGCCATCGACGACGGCATCCTCGATATTGCCTTCAAGGTGCAGTCGTTCGAGACGGTGTTCTTCGACAATATGGGTAATGCCGTGCCGATGCAGAGCGAAGGCTCGCGTTTCTCTGCCCGTCAGAAAGATACGTTCCGCAAGCTGTCGCGTAACAAGCGGTTCTATATCTCGCGTGTGACGGCAGTCGGTCCTGACGGCATCCAGCGTACGCTGCCTGCGTCGATGGAGGTGATTATCAAGTAAGGGAGCCTCTCCCGCCGTCCTCTCCCAAGGAGAGGGGGCTAAAGCAAAAGAAAATATGACATATAAAATATGAAGAGAGTCATGAATAGAATATGTGGAAAATGGATCATGAGAGTGATGTGCCTGTCATTCATCATTTGTCATCTGGCATTGAGCGATGCTCTTGGTCAGCCCGTTTCAAGACGCAGACCTGCGAATACTCCGGCAGGAACTACGGGAACTGGTACGCGTACGCCGGCTGCCACCCAGCAGCGTAATGCGCAGGGTCAGTTGACGCAACGGGCCCGTATGATGTTTCCTACGGCCATCGACATGCCGGAAGATGTGGTATGGCGCCGTGACATCTACCGTGAGATAGACCTGACACAGGATGCAAACGGCGGTCTGTACTATCCTGTGGAGCCGGTGGGACGCGAGATGAACCTGTTTACCTATATCTTCAAGCTGGTGCAGAACGGCTATATCCCTGCATACGAGTACCGTCTCGATGGCAACGAGGTGTTCAGCGACTCGGCAAAAGTGAAGTTCAAGACGCTGCTGTCCGATCATAGCATCTTCTATGAGGAGCGTGATGGAAAGATACATGTCGATAACAGCGACATACCGTCATCGGAGGTCACCATGTACTACTTGAAGGAATGTGCCTATTACGACCAGTCGAACTCCACGTTCCACCGCAAGGTGCTGGCTCTCTGTCCTATCATGATGCGTGACGGCGACTTCGGCGGTGAGGCCACGAAGTACCCCCTGTTCTGGGTGAGGTATAGTGACTTGGAGCCGTTCCTGAGCCGTCAGACCGTGATGACGAGCAGTCTGAACAATGCTGCTACCATGTCGATGAGTGACTTCTTCACGCTGACCAAGTACAGTGGCAAGATCTATAAGACCAATAATATGCTGGGTCGCACGCTGGCACAGTATTGTCCCACCGACTCTGCAATGGCCAGGGAGCAGGAACGCATTGAGCAGGAACTTGCTGACTTCGAAAAAGGACTGTTCGGCTCGTCACTGAAGAACGATACGACGACCACTGACTCCTCGCAGGTTCAGCCCGCTGTTGCCGACCAGCCGGCCAAGAAAGCCAAGAAGAAGCGTACGCGCCGTCAGCGTGTGTCACGTTCGTCAGGCGATACGCCGTCATCAACATCAAGCGGTGGTGCTGCACGTGTGTCTGTCCGTAGGCAGAGACATTGAGGGAAAATAAAAGAATAAAAATATAATATATAAAAGCATACGATTATGAAAAAGATTCTTACAGCAATTGGCGTCGTTGCACTGCTTTTGGCTGCAACACCATCGAAGGCCCAGGTCAGCTTCGGTCTGAAGGGCGGTTTAAACATCGTCGATATGTCCTTGTCACAGGACGTCATCAACAAGTCGAACCGTGCAGGCTTCTATATCGGTCCGGCATTGAAAATCTCGACTCCCGTAGTTGGTCTTGGCGTAGATATTGCTGCCGTCTATGACCAGCGCGAGGCAAAGCTGGGTGAGGGGGCAAATCAGACCACCATCAAGCAGAAGAGCATCAACGTGCCTATCAATGCCCGTTACACGATTGGTCTGGGCGATATGGCAGGTCTCTATTTGGCTGCCGGTCCGCAGTTTGGCTTCAATGTCGGTGACACGGAATTTACCTTGAAGGACGGCCTGTCGTACGACAGCAGCAACTACCAGCTGAAGAAGTCGAACTTCAGCGTGAACGTAGGTGCCGGCTTGGTGCTGATGGATCATCTTGAGGTTGGCGTGACCTACAACATCGCACTGGGTAAGACGGCAGACATCACCTGGCAGGGAGCCAAGGATGCCTACGACTCCAAGAACAATGCATGGCAGATTTCTGCAGCATATTATTTTTAAGGAATTGACTGTCAAATAGGCAGCAAATCATTGATATGGATTAAAAATATGTATAAATACGCAATGTTATATTTGGAATATTTGTTCAGTTTCCAATAATTCCTTACCTTTGCCGCGTAAAAATAAATAAACATTGTTTACATTTAAAAAAGAGAAGATTATGAAGAAAACATTATTTACAGTTCTTTTCGTTGCCCTTGCAGCAGTTTCTGCATCGGCACAGAACATGTTCCTGAAGCCCATGGTTGGTGGAACATTGTCAACGCTTACTGGTGACATAGACCATGCAAAGATGAAGTTTGGTGTTGTAGGTGGTGCAGAGTTCGGCTATATGCTCTCTCCTGAGTTCGCTGTTACTGCAGGTGCTCTTGTTTCCATGCAGGGTGCTTCTGCTGATGACGATGTCTTCACGAAGGACTTCAAGACTACGCTCACTTATCTGAACATTCCCATTATGGCTAACTATTATGTTGCTCCGGGTCTGGCTATTAAGGCTGGTGTGCAGCCAGGTTTCATGCTGTCACGTAAGACCACATATACGGATCTTGATGACAACGTTGACGTTGAGATAACTGGCACAAGTGGTATGAAGTCTTTTGACCTCTCTATTCCCCTCGGCGTGTCCTATGAGATCAGTGACTTCGTCATTGACGCTCGTTACAACCTTGGCCTTACCAACATCAACAACACAGATAACGCTAAGGTCAAGAACAGTGTCATCATGCTGACCGTTGGTTACAAGATTCCGTTCTAAACATTATAGAACAAATAAAAAAACAGGACAAGCGTGCGCTTGTTCTGTTTTTTTTATGTACCTTTGTAAGTTGAATGAATTACATTGACGTCATACTGCCTGTACCCCTCGATGGGTTGTTTACGTATGCCGTGCCTGCTTCGTTGCAGGTAAGGGTCTTGGAAGGTGTGCGTGTGTTAGTGCCCTTCGGACGTTCAAAAACCTATCTGGCTATCGTAGTGAAGGTACATGACTGCCGACCCGAAGGGTATGAAATAAAAAACATTCTTGACGTCATTGACGACCGTCCCGTTGTGCTTCCGCAGCAGCTGAGGCTCTGGCAGTGGGTGTCAGACTACTATATGTCTCCAATAGGCGAGGTGTATAAGGCGGCACTGCCCAGTGGTTTGAAGGCAGAGGACGGCTATAAGCCTCGCACCGAGCTCTATGTGGCGCTGGCTCCCCAGTTCCATAGCGAACAGTCGCAGCGCATAGCCCTTGATATGCTGCGGCGTTCGCCCAGGCAGTTGGAAGCGTTCAAGGTCTTCCTTTCCTTGGGTCATGAGCAGCTGGTGACTCGTGAGGAGCTGATCAATGTCGCCCACTCGACGCTGGCTACGGTGAATGCGCTCGTTCAGCGCGGACTGCTGGTGACCTATGAGCGTGAAGTGGGAAGACTGAACAATGCAGCGGAGCCGCATCCTGAAAACATCAAACCCTTGAGCGCTGCTCAGCAGGATGCCTATAATGCCATCCGGTTCCAGTTCCTGAAGAAGCAGGTAGTCCTGTTGCATGGTGTTACGTCGAGCGGTAAGACCGAGATATACATCCATCTCATTCAGCAGGCACTCGACCGTAAGCAGCAGGTGCTTTACTTGTTGCCGGAAATAGCGCTGACCGTCCAGATGATGGACCGTCTGCGTCGTGTGTTCGGCAATCGTCTGGGCATCTACCACTCTAAGTATAGCGATGCCGAGCGTGTGGAGATCTGGAAGAAGCAGCTTTCCGACAATCCTTATGATGTCATACTGGGTGCCCGTTCCGCCGTCTTCCTGCCCTTCCAGCGCCTCGGCCTGGTTATTGTCGATGAGGAGCATGAGACCAGCTACAAGCAGCAGGACCCTATGCCCCGCTATCATGCACGGAGCGTGGCCATTATGCTGGCACAAATGAGTAATGGACCGAAGGTCCTGTTGGGCACCGCAACGCCCTCCATGGAGAGCTGGTACAATGCACAGTGTGGAAAGTACGGACTGGTGGAGCTGACGGAACGCTATCAGGGCATCAAGCTGCCCGAGATACAGATTGTGGACATCAAGGACCTGCAACGTCGCAAGATGATGAGCGGCCCCTTCTCTCCGATGCTCTTACAACGTATGCGTGAGGCCCTGGAGCGGGGCGAACAGGTTATTCTGTTCCAGAACCGACGGGGCTTTGCACCCATGATTGAGTGCCGGCAGTGCGGCTGGGTGCCCCGTTGTCAGCGCTGTGATGTCTCGCTGACGTTGCACCGTTCCATGAACCAGATGACATGCCACTATTGCGGCTTCACCTATCGGGTACCTGCGGAGTGTCCGTCCTGTGGCTCTAAGGAGTTACAGGCACGGGGCTTTGGCACGGAGAAGATTGAAGACACCATCCGTGACATCTTCCCGGAGGCACGTGTGGCACGTATGGACCTCGATACTACCCGTACCCGTAATGCCTACGAACGTATCATCAACGACTTCTCGGCAGGAAGTACCGACATCCTGATTGGCACGCAGATGATCTCGAAGGGCCTCGATTTCGACAAGGTGAGTGTCGTGGGTATCCTCAATGCCGATGCCATGTTGAGCTATCCCGATTTCCGTGCCTACGAGCATGCCTTTATGATGATGATGCAGGTCAGTGGACGTGCAGGTCGTAAGGGACGGCGCGGACTGGTCATCCTACAGACCCGTCAGCCCGACCTGCCGATTATCCGCCAGGTAGTCAGCAACGATTTTCAGGCTGTCTGCCGTGACCTGCTCCATGAACGCAAGGAATTCCGCTACCCGCCTTTCTGCCATCTTGTCGATATCTACCTGAAGCACAAGAATGACAGCACGGTAGATGCGGCGGCTGTCGAATTGGCCTTCCGTCTGCGTCACTGGTTCGGCAACCGTCTGTTAGGCCCTGATAAACCGGCAGTGGCAAAAGTACGGCAGCAGAATATCCGTAAGATGGTGCTCAAGCTGGAGAACGGCATCAATATGAAGCAGGTCCGCGAGTACCTGTACAAGGAACAGGCGCAGCTGCTTGCCGACAAACGCTACGCCTCGTTACAGGTCTATTACGACGTTGACCCGCTCTAATCCCCTCCTTTAGTGTGTCCATAGGTTCCCTTTAGTGTGTCCGTCGGTTTTCCCGACGGAACGAAAAAACGCCCGATTCCTTCCTGAATATCCTGCACATATTGCACGATATGTGCAGGAATGTGCATCTTTTTGCTTAATGTTTGTTAATATAGGTAACGTAAATTCGGAAGTTTAGAACAATTATTTTACCTTTGCAGCCAATTTTAAAGAAGTTATATAGTTAAAGGTTAAAAAGGTTAAAAGTTAAAGGCTAACATGAAAAAAGGATTTTCCTCAGCTGTTTTTCGCCTGTCATTGAGCGTAGTACTTCTCACAATGACAGCAGTAAGCGCCCATGCCGGCGGCATTCTCACCAACACCAACCAGAGTGTATTATTCTTAAAGAACCCTGCACGCGATGCAGCCATCGGACTCGACGGCGTGTATAGCAACCCTGCAGGCGTCGTTTTCCTGCCAGAAGGCTTCCACATTGCCTTCAACTGGCAGTATGCCCACCAGACACGTACCATCACATCGGTGAACCCCGTCTTTGCACTCGGTCGCAAGAACAACGGCAACACCACCAAGATATTCGAGGGTGTGGCCGATGCCCCCATCATCCCCTCCCTGCAGGCTGCCTATAACATTGGCAACTGGAGCATGCAGTTCAACTTCGCTATTCCCGGTGGTGGCGGCAAGTGTGAGTTTGCCGACGGCCTGGGGTCGTTCGAGAGCGTCGTGGGCAGCATCGCCAATATGCTGCAGCCGCTTGGCGCACAGGGTTACGACATGGACGGATACATGCGTGGCCGTCAGTACTACTACGGCATCCAGCTGGGTGCTGCCTACAAGATTCAGCCGGACTTCTCGGTCTATGGCGGTCTGCGGCTGCTCTATGGTGACGCGACCTACAAGGCCAAGATCAGCAACATTCAGGTGAAGACGGCTGCCGGCTACGTCGATTTCAGCGACTTCATGTTGTCTGCTACGGGTACGGTGGAGAAAAATCTGGGTAAGGTGAACGCTGCCATCCAGCAGTATGAGGCAGCTCGTGTCACTGTTCCTGCCGACATCCTGACCACGAAGGCACAGTTGGAAGGCACTTTGGAAAGCCTCGGCAAGCTGCAGAAATATGCACAGGGTGTGAACCTGCTCTGCAACCAGACGAGCCTGGGCATTGCCCCCGTCATAGGAGCTGACTATCGCTTCGGCAACTTCAACATCGCTGCCAAGTATGAATTCAAGACTCAGGTACGTATGAAGAACGAATCGACCGTCAATGAAGCCAGCGAGATAGCTGCCGTCAACAAGTTCCGTGACGGCGAGGAAGTCAATGAGGACGCTCCGGCACTGCTGACCGTCGGTCTGCAGTGGAAGCCCGTTGAGGCTGTCAGTCTCAATGCCGGCTACCATCACTATTACGACAAGAATGCCAAGTGGTATAATAACACGCAGGAACTGCTCGATCACGGCACCAATGAGTACTTGGCAGGAGTGGAATGGGACGTCAACGACCGCCTGAATGTCTCGGCTGGCGGACAGCTCACCCGCTATGGACTGACCGACCAGTATATGAACGACATGTCGTTCGTGGTCAACAGCTTCAGCTTTGGCTTCGGCTTCAGTTACAAGGTGAAGGACAACATTACGCTGACAGCAGCCTACTTCCAGACCAACTACGACGACTACGACCGCGTCACTTCGACGGAACCTCAAGTCAGCGACTCGTTCACCCGCAACAACCATGTGCTGGGTCTCGGCGTGCAAGTCGATCTATAGACGAGCTGTTCTATCCACCCGGCTCTGCCGCTTTCCTTAACAAGAACCGCATCCCAAGTTTCGGAAAACAGGCTCTTTAATACAGGCAATGATAGCTAACGGCAGAACAAAGTCTCAACGCTCAGAATTGTGGGAAAGTGCTTTGAACTGACAAAACAACTTGTTTTGTGTCGCAAAACCTATACTCTTGTTCAACCAAAGTATAGCTTTTGGTGGACAAAACAAGTTGTTTTGTAACAGCAAAGCCAAGGGTAACTTCCGCAAAAGGTTGCACCTTGCATAGCAAACAGATATTTAAGCAATTAGAAAAGTAGCATATTAGTGAATGGAAAGTTGGGGACAATCACTGTCTCGTATCTGCTCTTGCTGACACATCCGCAGAGCACCGGCAACAGGATGATGATATAGGGCAGTTTCTTCATTCGAGCGACAAAAGTACGATTAAGCCTGCTCTACTATGATTTTATAATCGTCCATAGCTTTTTTAGTATCTTTTATTTGTTATTTCGGAATTAATGGTTATCTTTGCAGCGTTAAATGTTAAATATGCCAGAATTATGGAAGTGAAAAAAATAACATACGAGGAGGCCTTGGCACGTTTTAAGCACTCGCTGGAAATTAAACATGCAGCACAAAAACGCATGGAAGAAGAATGGAACCGTAGAGGCATTAAAGGGACTATAGTATCATTATGATTTATCTCTCGCTTGACGGTATAAATAAACAGGATGTTTATTATGTAATGATCTCGCCTCAAGGTGGTTATATCTTTGAGACGGACAAAGGTATTCACTACACTATTTCTTTCGAAGAAGAGAATCCGTTTGGAGGCTGTGAAACCTATCAGTTTATTATTGAAAAAAGAGAACGCGCACGATCTGCCCATGACCCCAAAGTTGAGCAGACTATTTTGGCCATCTTGAATCAGTTCTTTCTGGAGAATCTTGATGTACTTCTCTATATGTGTGATGATAGCGACGGACGTGAGGCCAACCGTAATCGCCTGTTCTTTTCGTGGTTCAACAAGAACGCGGACCCAAACCGTTTTACTATTCGCACGGCAAATGCCACCGTTGAAGGAAAGGGGTTCTATGCTGCCATTATCGTAGAAAACAGGAACCCTTTGCTCGAAACCATTATTGCTGATTTCGAGATGACTGCTCAAGTGCTGACAGCTGGCAAGCCTTAGTGGAGTTATGCTGTAGAATAACCCCCAGAAAGAGTATTGTCCTCTATCTTCCGCCACTAAAGCGGCTATCTTCCTTTATCTTCCTATATCTTCTTGACATACGAAACTTAAATTACATTATGCAAAATTACATAATCAATTCAAGAATCAAGGAGAGGTAGGCTTGTAATCGTTTACGTCTAAAAAACCGTTTGTTTTGTGCTTTAATAATAATATAATGTGTACTTTTGCAGCAAATATTCAATACTAATCAAATCGAAACGAACAAATGAAACGACAAATTCTTGCAATTGGTTGCCTGCTGGTGAGCCTCTGGGCTATGGCAGACGACGTGCAGACGGTCACGGTTAACGGTACTACGGTTAACAAGACGGTTACGAAGATTACCTTTGAGGGTGATGACGTGGTGTTCCACTACTCTGACAACACGACTGACAGGGGCGGTATGGATACGCAGATCAGCATTGCATTCCAACTGTCTCCTACGTATATCGACCAGACGGAGGTGAATATTCCCCGTACCAACAGGGTCTATAACCTGCGCGGTCAGTACATGGGCGAGAGCCTTGACGGCGTTCCCGCAGGGGTGTATATCGTGAATGGCAAGAAAGTGCTGGTGAAATAAAAGTAAAAAGGTGAAAAAGTAAAAAGGTGAAATACAATGAAAAGACTGACTTTTATTTCCACGATGATAGCCATGCTGCTCGCAGTGAGCACGGGCATGAAGGCACAACAGACCTGGGACTTCACCCAGAGCTATGCAGAAGACATTACGGCACTGAATGCTGCCACTTCCGAATGGAGCTATGACTCGTCTAATGACCGTTACCAGAACAAGAATGCCATCAACGGCCCGATAAAGGCTGGCAGTACGGTACTGACACTCACCAAGGGACTTACGGTAGATGCTGCTGCCGATAAGCTGCGCATTGACAATGCCAAGCGTCTGCAGCTGGCTGGTAAGAATGTCACAGTGACCATTCCGTCACTGAAGAAAGGACAGACGGTGACCATCGTCTTTGCCTCGACAGGTACGAATGCCGTTACCTTCGACCAGCTGAACAATCTCTCCGGCACGTCAGGCTTCACGGCTGCCGACAAGAACACTACGCAGACAGGAAAGGGTACCGTCGCTTCCGACGGTGCAGTCAGCTTCTCCAGTACTGGCGGTTCCATCAACATCTTCAGCATCAAGGTTGAGGGTGAAGGCGGCGGCCAAGGTGATGATCCGGTAGAACCCGCGGGCGACGACTACTCTGTGGCACAAAGCTCCCTGCAGAACCAGGCTGTGCTGACGCTCAGCGACGGCAGCAAGAAGTACTACAATACGGCTTCGGTCAGCAGCATCGACATCGACGGTACTGACGTGACTGTGGTTCAGAGCGTGGGCAGCTATACCTTCAGGAACAAGGTCGTTGACATTGCCTTCTCAAAGGGTACTTCCCAGTCGGGCAGCTCTGACGGCAGCTATACCAACGCTTCGGGTAAGGTACGCATTACGGAGGCCAAGGGCTGGCTGGAGTCTGCCTACGTGAAGTTTGACCTGTTCGACGGTGCCAAGAGCTACAACGTCTATGTGCAGGGCGGCAACTATGCCAGCTACACCAAAATTGACGGTCAGCTGGTGCGCAACTATGGCACATACGGCCGTGCCGACATGGTGGGTCTGACCGCCGGCAACTATGCCCTGAAGATTGTGCCCGTCGATGCCGACGGCAATGAGCTGGCCAATGCCGCCAATGAGGCTACCGACATGCTCGTCAAGAACTATGACCGTGCTGGCTATGCACACTTCAACTACAGCGGTGTGGGTGCCTATAACGACGACGGTTCGCTGAAGAGCGGTGCCAAGGTGTTCTATGTCACGAAGAGTACTGCCAAGACCATCACCACGACGGTGGCTGGTGCAGAGACGAATCCCTGCGTAGGTCTGCAGGCCATTATCGCTGCTTACGAGAAGGGACAGGACAAGACGCCTATCGTGTTCCGCTTCATCGGACTGGTGGAGAAGGATGACCTTGATGCCATTGGCAGCAGTGAGGAGGGTATCCAGGTGAAGGGTAGAAAAGCCGACAGCGAGCTGAACATGACGTTCGAGGGTATTGGCGACGATGCCACCCTGCGCGGTTTCGGCTTCCTGGTACGTAACTCCAAGAGCGTAGAGTTCCGTAATCTTGCCATCATGCGTTGCATGGACGACGGTGTCTCCCTTGACACTGACAACTCGAATATCTGGGTACACCACATGGACATGTTCTATGGCAAGCATGGTAGCGGTGACCATGACAAGGGCGACGGCCAGGTCGATGTGAAGAGCGACTCGAAGTACGTCACCGTCAGCTACTGCCGCTACTGGGATACCGGCAAGACCAACATGTTCGGCATGAAGAGTGAGAGCGGTCCCAACTACATCAGCTACCACCACAACTGGTTCGACCATAGCGACTCACGTCATCCGCGTGTAAGGACGATGAGCGTCCACGTATGGAACAACTACTTCGACAACGTAGCCAAGTATGGCGTGGGAGCAACAAGCGGTGCCAGTGTCTTCGTAGAGAACAACTACTTCCTGAAGACCAAGAAGCCTATCCTCTCCAGCCTGCAAGGTACCGATGCGCTGGGTAGCGGCACGTTCTCGGGCGAGAACGGCGGTATGATCAAGGCATACGGCAACTACTTCGACCGCACGGCAACCAACTTCAGGTACTACACGCAGAACAATCCTGCCACTACGGGCTACGATGCCTACGAGACGGCAACACGCGACGAGCAGGTTCCTGCTACGGAGGTGACAAAGGCTGGCGGCACGTCCTACGACAACTTCGATACCAATCCACAGCTCATCTATGCCTATACGCCCGATGCTGCCGGTGATGTGCCTTCTATCGTGACCGGGTTCTACGGTGCCGGCCGCATGAACCATGGTGACTTCACCTATACCTTCAAGGACAATGTGGGCAATGACGATACCGACTCCGCCTACGATGCTACCCTTGGCTCGAAGATAGATAACTACAAGTCTTCATTTGCAGGCTTCTTCGGCGATGAGGGTACGCCTGGCGGTGGTGATGATCCTGTTGATCCCGAAATACCAGAGGGTACGATTACCGCATCGTTCGACGGTGCTCCATCAAGCACCATGTTCACCGTCGGTGGTGATTATGGCGATGGTAAGATTACCTATAAGGGCACCTATTATAAGAAAGGTGTGAAGCTTGACAGCAAAGGTTCGATAACCTTTACTCCGACCAAGAACTATAACATGACGCTGGTGCTGGCTACTGCCAAGAATGGTCGTGACGTGAAAGTCAATGGTACTACTACATCTACCGACGGTGCAACACTGAATAGTGAGGGTGGATACTATCAGCTGGCGCCTATCGCCATCACGAAGGATACAGAATACAAACTGACGAAAGGTTCTGCCGAGTCAATCGTCATGCTGATTATACTTGAACCAATAGAGTAATTTGTATATATATATTTAGGATTAATTGGATTGTAATTGGGAATAACTAAGCAATAGGACTGCTCGACGGAGCGGTCCTATTGCCTTTCTTTACACTATTTCGTATTTTTATAACCAAGCATACAGCATTTTACGATAATTATTCGTATCTTTGCAGCCGATTTGCTTCATCCCTATAAAAGATTGACATGCGCTATTTATCTCTTCTAATTGGAATTTTGTGGGCATCACTCACCGTGCATGCGCAGGAACAGGAAACGCCCAACGCCAGGCAGGCCAGGCTGATGTTCAACCAGACGTATAGGATGATCTATGGCGAACAAGGCTCGCAGCTGCACTATAGCGTGAATATCGTAGGCATCTACAAGACCGAAGGGACCATCTGGACGAAGGGTAAGAAGAGTAAGTTCACCGATGAGAAGTATATCGCCTGGAACGACGACGTGACCTATTACCGTCTGGAGCGCAAGAAGAACAGGATCGTCATCTACGATGCCCATTCCGATGACCGTGACAAGTATGCCACCAAGTTCAAGTTCGTGCCCGAGAACTACACCTACAGCATAGCGGATTCCCAGGAGGGCTACTACATCACCCTGAAGGCAAAGAAGGGCGTGAAGGGAATCAAGGAGGCACGTTGCCTGATAGATAAAAGGACGCGCTATCCCATCAGCGTACGTGTGAAGGTCGGCATCTTCCACACTACCATCAAGATCAGTAATGTCAAGATTGGAGGCATCTCCGATGACCTGTTCCGGTTCCCACGGGAACAGTACAGTCCCAGCAAATACGAATACGTCGACAACCGATAAATTTAAGAGGATACGTCAAAATACGACATATCCTCTTTGTTTTTAGTTCTCCTCCCCCAGTCGGGGGAGGTTGGGAGGGGGCTTTACTTAATCGTAACCCTATTGCCCTGATAGATGTAGATGCCTTTGGCGGATGGCTTACCGTTGAACCTGCGTCCGTCGAGCGAGTACCAATAGTTGTCCGTTGTCCGTTGTCCGTTGTCGATCGATAGGCTGTTGATACCCGTTGCACTTGGCTTGACATTCAGCGAGTAGATCAGGATGCCGCTCTTGGAGGGAACGACGCGCTGTGGTGCTGCAGCGGGCGAGTTTGTCACATAGACATATACATACGTAGGCTCCTTCACGTCGTAGACCACTTCGGCAAGACCTCTTGTGTCCATGGTGACCGTCGTGGGTTTGTCCTTGCCTATTTGAATGGCCAGCTGGTTGGTACCCAGTGTCTGGCAGTCGAGCGTGATGGTGCCGCTGCCGTTGACCTCCAGAATGATTCCCGTGAACTTCTCCTGTACGTCACTGCTGCCAGGAGTGGCATCTGCGATGGCTGTCATGTCGGTCGTGGTGTTGATGACGAGGCATTGCTCGGTAGCGTCATAGCCGTTTTGTGTCCCATCCAGGTTATAATAGACGTTATCCGTCAGCGTGTTTTCGAGGTTTGTCTCTTCGGTCAGGTCGGAGAAGCTGACCGTCAGTTCCTCCTCGACAGGATTTGTCGGTTGGATGTCGTAGCTGAAGGTAACAGTTCCCGTTGACGTGTCTTCTGTAATGCCGTACAGGGCATGACCGACGGGAGTAGTGCTATTGGACGTATAGAAGAGGAAGTTGGGCAGTGCCTGACTGTCGGTAAGCATTAGGACATCAGCTGTTCCTGGGAAGGGCGTGGCGGCAAGCATGGCTTTCCATTCATCTTGGCTGTATGGCCGGCTTGATGTCGGTTCGCCATCTTTGGGATATACAGAATATGTAGAATATGATATACCTCCTGACGGGATGACAGCCACGCGGGGATGTCCAGCAGTATTGTTGGGGCTGTCGCCCATGTTGACGTTGTTGCTGGAATAATCCACATGGTAGGTCAGCAGTCCGTGTCCGAAGGCACCGTTGTTGATTCCTGTCTGCTGGATGTTTTCTATCACGATGTATTCGTTTGGCTTGGCCGGGTTCTGTATCTTGTATGCCGTGCCGCCGTCTATGAGTGGTGTAACGGAGATGTTTTCCTGCTTGTCAGTGAGTTCGGAGATGGTAATCCATCCCATGGCCTCCTGTTCCCAGGCGGTATAGGCCGCAGGTGCGTAACTGGGTAATATGCCTAAGTTAGGGTTGTAGAGTCCGTAGTCCATGACATCAAAAGCCTGCATGCTCTGGTTAAGAGCCGTGAGTGCAGCCCCTGAAGTGGTGACATAGAGGTCGGGCAGTCCCATGCCGTGTGAGAACTCATGGATCAGGACGCCGATGCCATTGATGGACTGGCCTTTGTACAGCTCGCTATGACAGCCGCCACGGATGATGGTAGTGCCGTTGACTTCGATGTTGATGAGGCCGCACTTCGCCCACATGGTATTGACACCTCCTCCCATATTCTGTCCTGTGCCGGCATGGAGGATATAGACCAGTTCGGCCTTGCCGTCGCCGTCGTTGTCGTAGTCGGCGAAGTTCACCTCGTTCTTCACCAGTTCACAGGCATCACGACATAAGTCTGTCAGCTTCTCGTCGCTGCCCGTACTGCTGCTGCCGCCATAATATTCCATGTTATTGGGCAGAGTGACAGGGCCTACGATGTCGAACTGTGGCGTGAACTGCCCGTGACTCACCGTGTTGAAGTATTCCCTGACGCTGCAGACGTTACGGTCTTCATTATTGTCGAACTTCTCTGGCTGACCTACGCCGTTGAAGTACTGGGTGAACGATTTGACAGGGTCGGTCACGGTAAAGGCGCTGTCGGGGTAGGCAGCAAGTATAATCAATACACGTGGAGAGCCTTTGTGTGGGAAGTAATGGGCAGTAGTGCTGATGGTCGGTGCACGGCGTGCAGCCTGAATACGGCTGACGGCTTGCTGATTGAACAGCGTGCGGCGCACGGCCTGCTGCCGGATACGTTCCTGTTCACTGGCGGTGCGTTGCTGTGCGTTATGGGCCAGCAACAGGGTGGGGGTCAGCTCTCCGTTGTCAGCGATGTCGGCGATATACCAGGCATTGCCTCTGCCTGCTAACAGCACATCGTCGGCAGTCGTCGTCCAGTTGAAATACTCGTCGCCATGCAGCAGGATGGTCAGCTGCGTTCCGTCAGGCTGTGACACCGTGATGGGGAACGGGTAGGCTGGAGCGGCGTTGGCGACGCTTAAAGGTAAAAGGGCAAGAAAGTAGAATAATACAACGGTTAGAACGTTGAATGTTTGTCTTTGAGTTTTCATATTGCGTTGAATTTATTATTGACTGATGGGGCTGATGGGGCTGATGGGGCAAATGGGGCTGGGGCTGATGGGGCAAATGGGGCTGATGGGTTTTTATGGAGACGGAGGAGTGGGTTGTTGCTCCTTCTTCAGTTCCGGGTAGCTGATGCGGGTGTGGTAGATCGTCTTCAGCTTCTCGATGAGTACCGTCTTGGCATACTGGATGTCGCGGAAGGTGATAGGACACTCGCGGAAGTAACCGTCAGCCACTTGGGAGTCGAGGATGCGGTTTACCAGATTACGGATAGATTCCTCTGTATAGTCGGGCAGTGAGCGCGAGGCGGCCTCCACGGCATCGGCCATCATGAGGATGGCCTGCTCGCGGGTAAACGGATTGGGCCCTGGATAGGTAAACAGCAACTCGTCGATGTCCTCGTCGGGATGTTCGTTCTTGTACTTCACGAAGAAGTATTTGGCCTTACCTTGACCGTGGTGTGTCGCGATGAAGTTCTTGATGACATCGGGCAGGTTGTACTTGTCGGCCAGTTTCAGACCGTCGGTGACGTGGCTGATGATGACCTGTGCACTGTCGATGTACGACAGGTTCTCATGCGGATCGACACCCGACTGGTTCTCCGTGAAGTATATCGGGTTCTGCGTCTTGCCGATGTCGTGATAGAGTGCACCGGTACGTACCAGTTGGGCCTTGGCACCGATCTTGTTGGCAATCTCTGCGGCGAGGTTACCTACCTGGATGGAGTGCTGGAAGGTGCCGGGCGCAACCTCGCTCATGCGCCTCAGCACATCCTTACTTGTATCGGACAACTCGATAAGTGTGATATTCGACGTGAAACCGAAAAGCTTCTCAATGAGGTACAACAGGGGGTACGAGCAGAAGAGCAGGGCACCGTTGACCATCAGGTAGTTGTATTCGCTATAGTCGATGGCAGTCAGCGCACTGCCGAATTTCCAGTCGAGTCCGAGGTTGGCAGCCATGCCGAACAGTGTGACGATGATGGCTGTCTTGAACAGTTGTGAACGGCTGCTGAGTTCACGCAGGGAGAAGATGGCAGCCATTCCCGCTGCCTCTTCAATAACGAGGAAGTCGAGCGGGTGTTGCAAGGCTGAGGCTACAATGAATATTGTCGTGGTATGGGCCATGAATGCCGTTCGGGAGTCCATGAAGACACGTACGAAGATCGGTACCATAGCAAAGGGCAGCAGATAGACATGCAGGATGTTATGGCTGACCATAGCCAGTGCCGCTACAGAGAAGATGACAATCATGGCGTAGAGCATGGCTATCGCACGCCAACGCTCAAAGTAGTCCTTACGGAACAGAGTAAGGTAAATAGTAAAGCAGGCAATGAACAAAAGCACCAACAATGTCTCGCCTGCCAACTTCGCGTTCAACTGGGACTGGTCGGTCTTGCGCAGTTCCGACTCCTTGATGAATGACTCTATGATGCGGTAGGTCTTCTCATCGACAATCTCTCCGCGATCGACAATCTTCTGTCCGTGCTGGGCGATGCCGCTGGCAAGCGGGATGCTCTCCTGCAGATCGCGCAGGCTCGACTCGCTGCGCTCCTTCTCATAGATAAGGTTCGGCGTGATGTATTCGTTCAGGTTGCAGCGTTGCAGCAGGGCACGGTGTTGTGTCAATAACGGGTCCTCGAACAACTGCTCATAGGCCGACTTGGGAGAATAGATGTCGGTGATGTGTACGCTGACGGCCTGTTTCCCAGTGACAAGACGTACCATACGGGTGGTGTCCTTGATCAGGTCATCGTACTGTGCGGCATCCATGATGCCGTGATTGTAGAACTGGTGCAGGCGGTTGGCGATGATGCTGATGAAGTCGGGCGTCAGTCCGGGAATGCCATCGGCAAAATCCTGTGTGAACTTACTGACCATTTTCCCCTCAGTTTCAGCGTTGATGCCGTAATAGGGCTCGTATTCACGCATAATGCTATCGCGTTCTGCCTGTATGACGGCATCCGATTTATAGATGGGGAAGTCAAACGGTGCCGTAAAATCGGCATATCGCCAAGGCTTGCCTTGTTCGGCCTTGAACGTTACTTGATTGTCACGCGGCATGGCCCATACGATGAGTATGACGCTGATGACGACCAGTGCCGTACGTAGCAACAAGTCGTTCCATGTGATGTCTTCACTGAACTTTATTTTGCTCATTTAAGTGTATAATCTTTAATCTATAATCTTCAATTTTTACACAAAGATATCCTTTTCTGCATAATTACCGTGCGAAAATACAAAAAAATCCTGCAAATATCAAAAAAAATGCGTACTTTTGCACAAAATTATAAAGAAATACGTCTTTTTAGTATGTCAGAAAGAAGAGTTAGGGTACGTTTTGCTCCCAGTCCGACAGGAGCATTGCACATTGGAGGTGTCCGTACAGCACTGTATAATTATCTGTTCGCCCGCCAGCATGGTGGCGATTTGGTGTTCCGAATCGAAGATACCGACAGCACACGTTTCGTGCCTGGTGCAGAAGAGTATATCATTGAAAGTTTCAAGTGGCTGGGCATTCACTTTGACGAAGGCGTCAGCTTTGGCGGCGACAAGGGACCTTACCGTCAGAGTGAGCGCCGCGAGATATACAAGGAGTATGTGAAAATACTGCTCGATGCCGGTAAGGCATACATCGCCTTCGATACTCCTCAGGAGCTGGAGGCGAAGCGTGGCGAAATTGCCAACTTCCAATATGATGCCAAGACGCGTGGCATGATGCGCAACTCGCTTACCATGACCAAGGAAGAGGTGGAACAGCTGGTGGCTTCAGGCCATCAGTACGTCGTCCGCTTTAAGATAGAACCTGGACAGACGGTGCTGGTCAATGACCTGATTCGTGGTGAGGTACGTGTACAAAGCGACATCCTTGACGACAAGGTGCTTTATAAGAGTGCCGACCAGTTGCCGACATACCACCTGGCCAACATCGTAGATGACCACTTGATGGAGATAACGCATGTTATCCGTGGTGAGGAATGGCTGCCCAGCGCACCGCTCCATGTCCTGCTGTATCGTGCTTTCGGATGGGAGGATACCATGCCGCAGTTTGCCCATCTGCCGCTGTTGCTGAAACCCGTCGGCAATGGAAAGCTTTCCAAGCGCGACGGCGACAAGCTGGGATTCCCCGTATTCCCTCTGGAATGGCATGATCCCAAGACGGGCGAAATCAGTTCAGGTTATCGCGAACAAGGATACCTGCCCGAAGCCGTTATCAACTTCCTGGCTCTGCTTGGATGGAGTCCTGGCAACGACCAGGAACTGATGACACTGGACGAGATGGTCAGCCTGTTCGACATCTCCAAGTGCTCGAAGAATGGTGCCAAGTTTGACTATATGAAAGCAGAATGGTTCAACCGCCAGTACCTCCTGCAGCGCCCCGACACCGACTGGTGTCCGGCCTTCGACAAGGTGCTGAAGGAGAATGGCATTACAGCCACTGCTGTTCAGGAAGCTGAAGTGGTGCGTATGATGAAGACAAAGGTCGTCGAAGTGACAGACAAGCAGGGCAACACCAGAAAGCGCAATGTCTCCTTCCCCAGCGACCTCTGGCCTTTGACCAAGTTCTTCTTCGTAGCTCCCACTGACTTTGACAGGGAGGGCGACAAATTTATCCGCAAGAACTGGAACGAGGGTACGGCAGACCAGATGCGCCAGATGCTGACAGTGCTGGAAACTATCAGCGACTGGAGCGTGGAGAGCCAGAAAGCCGTTGTTGACCCATGGGTGGAGCAGACGGGCATCAAACCCTGGAATGCATGGCGCATCGCCCTTGTCGGCACAGGGCAGGGACCTGATATGTACGAACTCTCAGCCTTCCTGGGCAGGGAAGAGACCATTGCAAGAATGAAGCATGCTATCGAGGTGTTGAGCTGATAAATCGAAAATCAGGACTCCGAGCTTTGCTCGCCTGAACACCGATAGAAGTAAGTAATAAGTGAAGAAATCGAAAATCGTGTATAACGTTGCCATTTATCTCTACCTGCTTGGCGTAGCCATTGCGAGCCTTTTCAATGAGAAGGTGCGTAAGATGTGGCGTGGTGAGCGCGATGCTTTCCGTGTGCTTCGCGAACAGGTAGATCCGGAAGCGCAATATGTGTGGTTCCATGCTGCCTCGTTGGGTGAGTTCGAACAGGGGCGCCCGCTCATGGAACGTCTGCGTCAGGAGCATCCGGAATACAAGATCCTGCTCACCTTCTTCTCGCCGTCGGGCTACGAGGTACGTAAGAACTACGAGGGAGCCGACATCATCTGCTACCTGCCGCTTGACACCATCACCAATGCACGTCGTTTCCTTCGGGCTGTCCGTCCTGTGATGGCGTTCTTCATCAAGTATGAGTTCTGGTACAACTACTTGCACATCCTGAAACATCGTGACGTACCGGTCTATAGCGTGTCGAGCATCTTCCGTACCGACCAGGTCTTCTTCAAGTGGTATGGTCGTCAATATCGCCGCGTGCTCAACTGCTTCACCCATTTCTTTGTACAGAATGAGGTCAGTAAGGAACTTTTGGCGAAGATAGGTATCACGGATGTCACGATCGTGGGAGATACGCGCTTCGACCGTGTGCTGCAGATCAAGGAACAGGCGAAGGAGTTGCCGATAGTGGAGGCGTTTTTAGCATCAGGTATCCAAACATTTGTGTCCCCCTCGGGGGACGACAGGGGGGTCTTTGTCGCCGGCTCTTCGTGGCCGCCCGATGAGGAGATTTTCATCCGCTACTTCCGCGAACATCCTGAGTGGAAGCTCATCATTGCCCCTCACGTCATTGGCGAAGACCACCTGCAGCAGATTGAGAAACTGTTGGAGGGCTGGCATGTAGAACGCTACACCCGCCTTTCCCTCCCCCTCGGGGGAGGTCAGGTGGAGGGTAAGGGCTCTGCTCTCATTATCGACTGCTTCGGACTCCTGTCGAGCATCTACCGTTATGGCGATGTGGCTTACGTTGGCGGCGGTTTCGGTGTAAGCATTCATAATACGTTGGAGGCTGCTGTTTGGGGGGTGCCGGTTATCTTCGGTCCGAACAACCAGAAGTTCCAGGAGGCACATGAACTGAAGGCATGCAGTGGTGGCATAGAGATTTGTAGTTATGATGATTTTGCCACAAAGATGGATCATCTTCTTGCTCATCCTGAAGAGATGGCCAAATGTGGCAAGGCCGCTGGCAATTACGTGATGAGCAAGGCTGGAGCTACGGAGAAGGTGCTGAATGGCATCAGCCTATAGTCTTATCGGTACGAAACTAAACTATCAGATGCGTTATATGTTTTTGGTATTTCCTTTTCTAATGCTGGCTGCTATCGTCTATCTGGCATGGCACCTCTGGTGTCTGTTGCCACTGGGCGCTGGATGGAAGTCGGTAGTGATAGCTTTGGGCGTGTGTGCGTTCTTGTTGCTGTTCCTCGGCTTTGCCAGAAAGTTTGACAGCATGCCCCTTTGGCTGGCCTCCACATGCTACGAAATCGGCACGTCGAGCATTTTCGTCATGCTCTATATGTTCATGATGTTCTTGGTGCTTGACCTCGGACGGCTTGTACGTCTGGTGCCTCGCGACTGGCTCTATGCCAACTGGACGACAACGGGAGTGCTGGCTGCGTTGCTGGTTGGCATCTTTGTCTATGGTAACCTGCACTATAATAATAAGGTACGTGCGCACATAGAGCTGACTACCGACAAGCCTTTGCAGAAGGAGCTGAAGCTCGTCATGGCCAGCGACTTGCATATCGGCTATCATAACCGACGCAGTGAACTGGCACGCTGGATTGACCTCATCAATGCCGAGCAGCCGGACATCGTCCTCATTGCAGGCGATATCATCGACGGCTCCATGCGTCCCATTGTAGAGGAACACATGGCCGAGGAGTTCCGCCGGTTGAAAGCTCCTGTCTATGCCTGCCTGGGCAATCATGAGTATTTCAGTGGCGACGAGGCTGCAGTTCAGTTTTATAAGGAGGCAGGCATCTGTCTGTTACGTGATTCTGTTGTAGAGGTCAACAGCATCCGTATCATCGGACGTGACGACCGCATGAACATAAGACGCAAAAGTGTGAATGAGCTTGTGAAAGCCCCCTCGGGGGCCGTAGGGGGGTCTTATACCATCGTCCTTGACCACCAGCCCTACCATCTGGATCGTACAGAGGCTGCAGGGGTCGATTTCCAGTTCAGCGGACATACGCATCATGGACAGGTGTGGCCCATATCCTGGATAACCGATGCTATCTACGAATGTTCCTTTGGCGAATATCAGCGTGGCAAGACGCGTTTCTATGTCTCTTCCGGATTAGGCATCTGGGGTGGAAAGTTCCGCATTGGCACCTGTTCGGAGTATGTTGTTGCAACGTTGAAGCATAAAGAGTAAGGCAGGTTGAAAAATAACCTGCCTTTTTTCTTTATTTCAGATTTTATTTGCATCTATTCTGTCTTTCCTGCCAACTGCATGCGGAGGGCGGCAGACATTGCGGGGGCGCTGATGCTGCCCGTGTTCACTTGCTGCTGATCGCCGTCAATGTTGAACTGCAGGGTAGCACCGTCTGTGCGTACGTCAATGGTGACGTTGGCACCCATGACCATCGGCAGGTTCACGTCGCCATGACCGCCGGGGAAGCCACAGAGCACGGGGATGTTGTAATCCTTCAGCATCTCATGGAGCATGGCCTCGACGCTTTCATAGGTAAACTCTTTGCCGCAGTCGGTGAACTCACCGAGGATGATGCCCTTGCAGCGGTCGAGCACACCGTTCATCTGGAGAATGCGCATCTGGCGGTCGATGTTGTGCATCGATTCCTCCACCTCTTCTACAAACAGAATGAGGTCCTTGCCCTTCGTGGCATCAGCCTGCGTATTGAGGTTAGGTGTGAAGGTGCAGAGGTTGCCGCCCACGAGCGTGCCGGTAGCCTTGCCCGTGATGTTCTGCTTGTGTGCAGGCACTTCGTAGCGGGGCACCTTGCCCAAGAGCAGGTCACGCATCAGCGTGCTGGTGGCATCGGTGCCGCCCTTGGCCAGGAACGAGCTCATGGTGCCGTGAATGCTCATCACGCCAGCGCGGGTCAGCAGGCCATGCAGCGTCGAAATGTCGCTGAAGCCCACCAGCCATTTCGACGAGGCCTTCAGCTCGGTCAGCGTCAACTGGTCAATGAGCTGGATGGTGCCGTAGCCGCCACGGTTGCAGATGATGGCCTTGATCGAGGGGTCGTTCAATGCCCAGCGTATGTCGCTCACACGCTCGGCCACGGTGCCGGCATACTGTCCGTCAACCTTCTTGCCCACATTAGGTCCGACGACGGGTTCCAGTCCCCACGAGCGTAGCACGTCAGCCGTCTTCTCCACGTTCTCCATCGGCGTGAAGTACGAGGGCGAGATCAGCGCCACCTTGTCACCCGCCTTCAGATAGGCGGGCTTCTCGCAGTTCAGTACCACCGGCTGGTCGGGGTTTACTTCAGGTGTATCATCGTCCTTGCTGCATGATGTCATTACACTTGCGCCGCAAATCAGGGTAGCGGCCATCACCCATTGCATCATTCTCTTCATATCATGTAACTTAAGTTTCGCATTTGCTCCGCTCGGCTTTGCCGCTTTGCTTGCAAAGAACTTGTGGAGTTAAAGGGAGTTATCGGCCTTTGGCCTCAGGGAGTTCTTGCGTCCCTTTGGTAGCAAGCGTAGGTGTCGGCAGCCTTCTCGTCGGCCACTTTGACGACGAGCGTCATCGCAGGCTGCTGTGCCGGTGGCATCTTCTTCCCGTCAACCGTCATACGCTCCAACTTGGCTTTCTGCTCTGCCACGCGAATCATCGCGTCGGTTGTCAGCACTCCCTGTGCCCAGACTCCCTGTGCCGTCAGCGTGAGCAAGGCAACCGAAATAATCAAAAAAAACTTCTTCATATACATTATTTTTGCAAAAGTAAGGAAACAATTTCAAAGAAACAAAATATTTATAATAAAAAACGTTAGGAACCATGATCTGTGTTGTGGTTAGATCTTCAAGGAAAGCCGATGGCTGCAGAGTTGTGGGTTGGAGCCTTCAAACGGGTCGAATTATGCGATAATTCTCCTTGAATTCCGCGATAATTCTCTTTGAATAACGCTGTTTTTCGAGATACCTCCCTTAGCTCTTCTGAAACACCGATAGAAGCAGGATTTTTTGTTTCAGATATCTCCCTTGATACTTCCCTCTATACTTCCCTTGATACCTCCTGAAATAACTGAAAGCGGCGTCTGTTCTCGCCTTTTTACTTTTAAACAAAAACCTCTCTAACATGACATAACGGCTCAATAGAGCTGTCAATCCCTTTGAAGGAGTTCTTCTTGGTTTTTGTTATTTTCAACAAAATTGACGAAGAACCGCTAAAATTTCCCTCTTTTGCAAAAAAAACTATCATTCTATCACTACATCTGTCATTACGATACCCTTCTTTATATCAGACGATTACAAGGGTAGTGATGGATTTTTCTGTAAAATTAGAAAATTCATAATATATAAGTGGGTCAGGTGCCTGTCCCCATGATTCTTTTCCCCATGATTCTTCTTTTTTCTCGTAAAAATTTGGAACTTAACGGAAAAGTCTTTATATTTGCAGACGGAATAAAACGAGTGATTAATTATGGCAGCAACTCAATATTGATGACTTCTTAAAAGAGGACATGTCGAAATACTCGTAAATGTTAAACGTTAAAACCACAATGCCTATGGGCTCCATATATATACTAAAAGGATTGCTCATATACATATACGCCTTCGACCACAATCCTCCTCACATTCACGTGAGAAGTGGTGATGGGGAGTTCACAATAATAATCAAGGAGAGAATTGTTGACGGTGAAGCCTCAGTCAAAGCTCTGAAACTGGTAAACCAGTTTATCGATGAACACGAAGAGGAGATAATGGATATTTGGGACAAAGCACAAAGAGGTGAGAAAATTAAGAAAATAGAAAGATAAAACGATATGCTAAGAGTAACTGATGTAGATTATTTGGGCGGGTACTTGTTGGAATGTACTTTCAACGATGGTGTCAAAAAGACCGTTGATTTGGCCCCGCTGCTAAAGTACCCTATGTTTGCCGAATTGAAGGACGAAAGTAAGTTCATCCAGTTCGGTTTGGATGGCACCCTGTTTTGGGCAAACGGAGCTGATATCGCCCCAGAATACTTATATGAGCATGGATTCACATCTGACAGCGTGATGGCGTCAGAGCCATTGCCGTAGAGCTAAAGTATCCGTTCATAATTACTGATTGTATAACCCCTAAAACCGTGATGCCTATGGGCTGAGAGAAATTCGATGCGAAAGCATCAACATAAAGATGGATAACGTAAGTGAAGTTAATTACTCACGTTGTTCTGTTTGAACTAAAAAACAATCAATAACAACTAAAACTACAATAACTATGAAAAGAATTGCAATGACACTCGTGGCTCTCGTAGCCCTGACACTGACGGTTATGGGTCAGACAATTTCGGAAGGAATTTATATCATTAAGTATGCAACACAGTCAGATTATGTGTTGACAGTAAAAAATGGTGAAGTTGGTGACGGTAACCCTTTATCAGTAGAAAAATGGAAAGGTGGTAAAGCCCAGCAGTGGAAAATAACTGTTCAGAATAATTGCATCGTCATACGCAGTATGCTTGACAACAACTATGTGGTCGATGTCAATAACTACACCCCCGTTGACGGGCGTGAGGTGTATATCTATAGTTTCCATGGTGACACCAACCAACAATGGAGGATTAAATCGCAAGGAGGGTCCAAGGTGGAGTTGCTCTCTGAAGCAGACCATTCTTTTGCGCTGACTGTTGTTTCAGGTGGGTTAACTCAAACTTATAAAGACAATGGGAAGAATTCGCAAATGTGGATTTTCCAGCGTGCTGACGGTACGACAAGTACGACTCCTACTACTCCCACAACCGCAGGGGGACCATCATCGTACATCAAGGCTCCGCAGAACTTGGAAGCCTATCGCAATAAGGTCGGACAAACGTTCACCTTTCTTGTCACAGCAGCAAATGAAGGTAGCATTTGGGGCGGCAAAAACTACATCTACTCAGACAACTCCGACCTCGCCAGAGCCTGTCGTCACTCTGTGTTGGGAAAGAACCACACGAACAAGGTCATTGTAAAAATCCTGGCCGACCAAGGCAGCTATCCATCCTATAAGCACAACGGTATCACCAGCTCACAACGCGGAGCGTGGAAAGGAGCATACCAGATTATCGGCATACCGAGAACCTACGTTACTTCTACCGATATGAGCAAATACAGGAATTATTTATATGAACAGGTAGTTGTCCGTGTAACAGGCAGGAGGACCGGCACTGTCTATGGCAGAAACACCGGTTGGGGCTACATGGACAAGTCGGATCTGGCAACGGCTGCCGTACATGCAGGAATACTCAAGGACGGACAGACGGCCTATCTTACCGTGAGAATAAACCCAGGAAGTCCGAGATACGATGCTGCGAAAATGAATAAAATCCAGAGCCGTGCATACGGTAAAGGAGAAGGAACTTTCAAAATCGTCAAGGCAAGCCAGACGTGTCCGTCGAATCTGTCGGCTGCAACCATAAGATAGTGATGCCCAGGGACGGGTTCCCGGGTGAGATATACCGAAGCACAAGCCTCCGCAAGGGGGCTTTGTTTTAGGCTAAGATTGTTTCAATCCGAGGAACATCATAATGCAGCGATAGAAGACTAACGCATTGCCGATGTCGTTAAGGGGGATTCTCATATCATTGATCTTCTCAATTTCCGAAGTTTCTGGATTTATTTCTGCGGTGGTCAGGACGACATACGAATCAGTGACTTCGCAATTGATGGTCTCGCTTTTGCTAAATGTTTTATTGCCGATGGTTATTTTGTCGTTACTGATGACAAAGAAATCTTGGCGTGTATTGTCACCAATGCCGTTCTCAAAATTACTGAAGCTGATGGGCTTTCCGTTCTTGTAGTCGGCCTCGAATTGGGCGAACTTGTAGTCTGACCATGCTTCAATCACTTTCCTCCAGAATTGTTTGTCGCTGTTCCACTCACGGTCGCCATGGCTTTGCACAGGTTTTGTATCCGTAATTTCTGCCAGCGTTTTCTTTCTACCGCTTTTGTACAATACTTCCACCTTGAATCTTTCATCGCTATGTGGCAGTATGGTTTTTCCGAAAAAGAAATCCAGGTGGCTCTTTTCATAAACGAGGAAGCTGTCTATGTTCTTGAAAAGCAGTCTCTCTTCAAGCTTGACTTTTTCGCGTGATCCCCAAAAGCTATAAATGGCATATCCCTCTGTTCCGACAAACTGGTCGAAACCAAAGAAGGTAAGTGACAAAAAGATGAAAATTGCCATGGCTGCTGCCATTGCAAGCGACAATAAAATGCAGGTGGTTGTACTTCTTATTAACATCCAGCCCACTACGGCAATCGCTACTGGAATGACTACAGATAGGAACACCTGCATCTGTCTGTCCATATCTGAGTCTGGCTCAAGCTGAGGTGTGGTGGTGTCGCAATACACGATTTCACCTATGTTGTCAGGTACAAACAGGAAGAAGGACTCCCCCGATTTCAACTGCTCTAACAGATTGTCTTCAAATGTATCCATGATGTTTGTGGATTTTTAAATAATGGTTGCGGCTGCAAAGGTACAAAATAAACTGATAATTCACAAGCTCTCGTTGATATCTCTTTGTCTTTTTCTCCTTTATTTGCTGGGGAGTCAGAAGAAATAGGGAGGTTAGGAGGTCTCTGTCGCAAAAACCATCAACGACAACATCTACCAGCAGGCGCAGGCGATTCCGTAACCGATGATGACTTGAATGCCCTTTAGCGATTCTCGGAAAGCCCTTTTGCGATTCTCGAAGGGAACTTTTGCAATAGCTTAGAGGCCTTCTTGTATATGGAAGAAGGGCCTTCGAGCAGAGTAAGAAAGCTTTCGGTCAACTGCAAGAAGGCTTCTGGGCAACACCAGAGACCCTTTGTTTCTAATTGAAAAATGCCCTCCGAAGAGGGCATATAGGATAAAATCCTTCGGCATATAGCCTTATTGTGATAAGATGTAGAATATCTTACGCTGCAA
>CAJOQT010000121.1 GCA_905236875.1 uncultured Prevotella sp.
CAAGACGCGCTGGGCAACTGGGAGGCGAAAGGCATCAAGATGAACCTTGTCAACGACAGCATTGCCGCCATCGACCTCCGTCTGCATTTGCCAGCCCAGTTCAAGTTCACCCGAGGCAATTGGGAGCGCGAGGCCATTATAAAAAATGCTGATGCGGGCAACCACATTATACACGACGCCGAGCATACCACCCGCATATATCGCTTGTGGGAGAGAAATCCTTGGATGGGAGGGAAACAATAACAATCAACCATCAGCGTAAACATAATAGAACAATGAACAAGAAAACCATCATCACCGCACTGCTCGCCCTCATTGCATTGATAGGGCAGGCACAAGAGGCACGTATCGACACCATCGTGCCCAAGTTTTTAATCAACGGCTATTTCTTCCGTGAAATGCCGAATCTGCCTGATGCCACGCCAAACGTGACACGGCTGAAGGACAATGAAGGCAACAGCATCTTAGCCATTGGACTTGATGTAGATTTACCCAAATCGGTCATCCGTCAAGCCATTCCCAGAGAGCAGGTTCACAACGCCGACCAGTTCCTAAAAGGGGCCAACACGATGGAGACAATGATAGAGCTGACTCGGGCAAATATGAAGGCCGACGGCACGTTCTACTCACCAAAGGTGGGTGAACCGTTCCCGCAGTTCAGGGAGAAGGATATTGACGGGCAAATATGGACGAACGACAGCGTACGTGGCCACGTGATGGTACTTAACTTATGGTTCTCCGGCTGTGGTCCTTGTCGTGCTGAGATGCCCGAACTATCTACGTGGAAGGAGCAACTGCCCAACGTGATGTTCTTCTCAGCCACCTACCACGATGCCGAATTAGCCAAGAGAATAACCGACAAGCACCACTTCACATGGACGCACCTTGTCGAGGCCAAGGACATGATGTCGTGGATTGGCACCGAGGGCTTCCCCTTCACCGTCGTGGTCGATAAGCAAGGCATCGTCCGCTATGCCGTCCACGGCACGAGCGAGGACAAACGTGCTGAACTGTTGGCAAAGATCAAAGAGGCTGACATAGAATAGTTATTACAAGCAATGAACAAGAAATATATTATTACTGCACTGTTCACCGTTTCTAATCATAACAATCAAAGAACAATGAACAAGGAATCCATCATCCCCTTTTGTTAATCTGCTGCCTCAAATTCACGAAGGAAACGGGTGTCGTTTTCGGAGAACATGCGGAGGTCGCTGACCTGATATTTCAGGTTTGTGATGCGCTCTACACCCATACCGAAAGCGTAGCCGCTGTAGATCTTGGAGTCGATACCACAGAGCTCGAGGACGTTAGGATCAACCATACCACAACCCAGAATCTCTACCCAGCCTGTGTGTTTGCAGAATCCACAACCCTTGCCGCCGCAGATGAAACACGAGATATCCATCTCGGCTGATGGCTCTGTGAATGGGAAGTATGAGGGACGCAGACGAATTTTCGTGTCAGCGCCGAACATCTCACGGGCGAACGACAACAATACCTGCTTCAGGTCTGTGAAGCTTACATCCTTGTCGATGTAGAGTCCTTCCACCTGATGGAAGAAACAATGTGCACGGGCAGTGATGGCCTCGTTGCGATATACGCGTCCTGGGCAGATGACGCGGATAGGAGCAGTCAGTTCTCCGTTCTCCGTATGCATGTGTTCCATGACACGAGCCTGAACGCTGGAAGTATGTGAGCGCAGCAGGATGTTCTTGGTGACATCGTCGGGATGCTGGCTGACAAAGAAGGTGTCTTGCATGTCGCGGGCGGGATGATCGGCTGCAAAGTTCATCTTGGTGAACACATGCAGGTCATCCTCTACCTCCGGGCCGTCAGCCAGGACGAAGCCCATACGGGAGAAGATATCGATAATCTCGTTGGTGACGATAGTCAAAGGGTGACGGGTTCCCAGTTGGATGGGATAGGGGGTGCGTGTCAGGTCGATGGCCTGTTCACTGGCGCCTGCCTCTTGTTGTTCCACCTTCTCCTTCAATGCGTTGATATGGTCGAATGCCGTCTGCTTGAGTTCGTTGATTTTCATGCCGACGGCTTTCTTGTCTTCTGCAGGAACGTCACGGAAATCAACCATCAGGGCATTGATTTCTCCTTTCTTACTGAGGTATTTCAGACGCAGCTCCTCTATCTCTGCTGCGTTTTTTGCATCCAGACTCTTTACTTCTTGGAGCAGTTGTTCTATCTTGTCAAGTATCATAATCCAAAAAATTTTGTGCAAAGGTACAAAATATTTATAAATTATGAATTATGAATTATGAATTATTTTGTATCTTTGCAGCAAATTTGAGGGAGACATGTTCTTTGGATGATAAAATGAAGAGATTTTTATTGTTGACTTCAGCCATGATACTGGTGCTTTCCGCTTGTACAGGAAATCGTCAGACAATCCCGGACAATGCGACGGCTGACTCCACGGGAACGGCAGACAGTGTGGTTACCGACACGCTGGAGGAGTTGGTGTCAGAGATGCCGATGCCCAGGGCAGCTGACGAGTTGTTCGATGATTTTATCTTCAATTTCGCGGCCAGTAAGAAGGTGCAGCTCTCGCGTATCCATTTCCCGCTGGAGGTGTTGAAGGGCGAGGAACTGGAAAAGGTGCAGAAGAAAAATTGGACGATGGACTATTTCTTCATGCAACAGGGATTCTACACCTTGATTTTTGACAACGAAAAGCAGATGGCATTATGCAACGATACTTCAGTCAACCACGTGGTGGTCGAGAAGATTTATCTGGACAAGCAGCTTATCAGACAGTATGACTTCCAACGCAAGCAGGGCCTCTGGATGATGCAGCAGGTTCGCCTGACCGATATCGAGCATTCTCCCAATGCCTCATTCCTTAACTTCTACAACAGCTTTGCCACCGACTCCCTGTATCAGGTGGAGAGCCTTAATACGACAGTCAGCTTCGTCGGTCCGGACCCGGACGACGACTTCAGCCAGATAGAGGGTGTCATTACCAAGGATACTTGGCCAGCCTTTGCGCCGCAGTTGCCGTCAGGTATGATATACAATATTATATATGGTGACGCGACGAGTCAGGGCAACCAGAAGGTCTTTGTCATTCGTGGTATCGCCAACGGCTACGAACTGGAGCTGTTCTTCAAGCATACCGATGGCAGATGGCGGTTGGTAAAGATGATAACATGACACAACAACGATGAAGAGTTTTCGCAACTACAGTCTTTTGCACCATAACACATTTGGTATCGATGCCAAGTGCAGCCGCTTCCTTGAGTATGAGAATATGGAAGAGGCCCAGCAGGTGGCACAGATACTACGTGAGTCGGATATACCATATATTATAATAGGTGGGGGTAGCAATCTTCTGTTGACAAAGGACTTCGAGGGCATTGTCGTTCATTCTGCCATGAAGGGATGTGACTTTCAGGGTACTACGATGCTTTGTGCCAGTGGTGAGGTGTGGGACAATATGGTTGCGAGGAGTCTTGTACATGGGCTATATGGTCTGGAGAATCTTTCGCTGATTCCTGGTGATGTGGGTGCGAGTGCCGTACAGAATATCGGTGCCTATGGAGTAGAAGTAAGTCAGTTTATTTATACTATAGAAGCGGTGGAGATTGCAACAGGGAAGGTTTGCACTATCTGTGCTGACGAATGTAACTATGCCTACCGTCAGAGCCGCTTTAAGAATGATTGGAAGAACAAATTCCTGATAACCGGCGTCTGCTACCAGCTATCCAATGAGTTCCGGCCTCATCTGGACTATGGCAACATTCGTGCCGAGCTACAGCGGAGAGCTATCGTTGAGCCTACGCCGCAGCAGCTGCGTCAGGTCATCATCGACATACGCCTCGACAAACTGCCCGATCCTGACGTAGAGGGAAATGCAGGCAGTTTTTTCATGAATCCTGTTATTCCGCGTGAGCAGTACGAGGCATTGGCTGTACAGTATCCTGATATGCCACATTATTATATTGACAGCACACACGAGAAGATTCCTGCCGGCTGGATGATAGACCAGTGCGGGTGGAAGGGACATTCGCTCGGACGAGCTGGTGTTCATGACAAACAGGCTCTGGTGCTGGTGAATCGCGGCGGGGCTACTGGCAGTGAGATTGTTGCACTCTGCCAGGCAATCCAACGGGATGTGAAGACGAAATTCGACATAGACATTCATCCAGAAGTGAACATGATATGAAACTGACATTCCTTGGAACCGGAACATCATGTGGCGTGCCGACAATCGGCTGCCGGTGTGAGGTGTGTAGCAGTAGCGACCCACATGACAAACGGCTACGTTGCTCGGCTTTGCTGGAAACTGAAAGCACACGGTTGCTCATTGACTGCGGACCCGATTTCCGTCAGCAAATCATGCCCATGCCTTTCCGAAAGATTGACGGTGTCCTCATTACCCATGCCCATTACGACCACATGGGAGGTATGGACGATCTGCGTCCCTATTGTCAGTTCGGCGAAATCAATGTCTATGCCGATGCCGTTGCAAAGAGAGGGCTCTTGCAGATGCTGCCTTATTGCTTTGCCGAACACCGTTATCCTGGGGTGCCAGCCATCGGACTACACGAGATACGTCCCCACGAGTCTTTTACCATTGGCGACATCAGTATCACTCCTTTTCAGGTTATGCATGGCAAACTGCCCATCCTTGGCTTCCGCTTTTCTCATCTGACAACGGATGACGGTCGGCAAACGGTGATCAGCGTTTTTTCCGCTGATAAGAAACAACGGTCAGGCCTTGTCTATATCACCGATATGAAGACCATAGACGATGCAGAGGTGCCGTATGCCACTGGTGCCGAGGTGTTGGTTGTCAATGCCCTGCGCCGGCAGAAACCCCATCATTCCCATCAGCTGTTGAATGATGCTGTCGCATTTGCACAGAGGGTAGGTGCCCGTCAGACATACCTTATCCATCCCAGTCATGAGATAGGCCTGCATGCAGAGGTGAATCGCATGCTTCCGTCCAACATCCAACTTGCCTATGACGGGCAGACCGTTGAATGTGAATGAAGTATTAAGGTAAAAAAGAGAGACCGATGGGGTCTCTCTTCAATCATTTCTTGCTTTTGTACTTCTTAATGAGTTCCAGACTCTTGGCAATGATGGCGTACTTGGAGTTGAGCTTCGACAGGAGCATAATGACATCGAAGGTCGTGTAGCCGACATTTACTGCCATTGCAATCTTCTCCTTGCGGGTGTCCGGCTTCTGTGGGATGAATGTCTCATTGAAGAGCTGGGCTATGGAACGGGTGTCGCGTCCCAGGTCTTCGCGAATACGCTCTTTCCGCTGTTTCAGCTCTTTGAGGCTGCTGTATGATATGGTTTCCATGTCTTCATGTTTAGGAGTTCAGGAGCGTTTCAGAAAGGAACTTCACCAGCGGGCGCTCGATGAGCGGTTTACGCAGTAGTACAGCAACCGCCAGCACCAGCAGGAAGAACCCTGACACGATGGCAAAGGCCCAGCCAGTACCGACCAGAGGCTCTATCCAGTGGACGATGGCAAATGAGAGATAGAATAGAACGAGCAGGGTGAGCACGGCAACGATGCCTCCCAGTATGAGGGCGGCACCGATGCGTACAATCTTGTCGATGGCATCGAGCTGGATGTATTCCTTCTGCAATATGAGGTAGTGCTTCAGGTCGTTGACCAGCGTACCGATGTTCTCTACGTTTTTGTCGCTTGACATCATAGGCGTTCAGAATGCTTATTCTTCCTCAGAGGCAGCATCCTCCAGGTTGTCAACCAATTCCTCAACGTCTTCGCGCTTCAGCTTGATGTTGTGCTTCTTCAGAAAGTCACGTGTGGCGTCGCTGAGTTTCTCGCGTGTGTCAGAACCCTTTTCGGGTGCAAGAATGAGACCTAAGGCAGCACCGACGAGTGCTCCGCCGATGAATGCACCAAAATATCCATAACCTTTCATAGCTTTTATTTTTTAGTTGTTAAACATGTTTTCTGAAGGCAAAGATACAAAAAAATGTATAATGTATGGCATATTATACACAATTTTTTTTAAAAAAAAGGGAATTAACAAACTTTATGTTGCAAAATATGCAGTTTTTGTGCGATATTTTGTAATTTCGCACTCAATAATTGTGATAACAAGTCTAACAAATAATTTTTAATGAAATGAACAAGTACATGTTTTTGGGCGCCGGTTTGTGCGTCGCAATGGCTTTAACAAGTTGTGGATCGAGTGAGAGTGCCTATCGTAAGGCTTACCTGAAGGCTCAGCAGAGGAATGAAGGTCAGCGTGTAGAGACCCCTGCTACTACTACGACAGAGACTCCTACCGTTACACCTGTCGTCACGACTCCCGTCACTGAGACACGTGTGATTGACAACACTGATGCCACTCCTGTTCGTCAGGAGCGTGTTGAGGTACAGACAGGTGCTGCCCTGAAGGCCTATAGCGTGGTCGTTGGTTCGTTCTCTCTGAAGGCAAATGCCGAGAACGAGGTGCAGCGTCTCGTGAACAGAGGCTATGATGCACGTTTGGTCTATACACCGGAGAACAATATGTATCGTGTGGTAGCTTCATCGTTTGATAACAAGTCTGACGCCATTCAGAGCCGTGACCAGCTGTCTGCCCAATATCAGGGCGCTTGGCTGCTCTATTCAAAATAAGAAGACATTAACGTGGCACGTATTCTTTCCATTGATTACGGTAAGAAACGTACAGGACTGGCAGTCACCGATCCTCTGCAGCTGATAGCCGGAGGGTTGGCGACTGTCTCCACTTCTGAACTCTTCGATTACCTGAAGAATTACGTTTCCCGTGAGGATGTGGAGCTTATCGTTATTGGCGAACCTCGTCAGCCGAATGGCCAGCCCAGTGAGAATCTGCAGCGTGTGCAGCAGTTCGTCAGTCGTTGGCGCAAGGCAATGCCGCAGATTCCCGTTGAGTACTACGACGAACGTTTTACGTCGGTGTTGGCTCATCAGGCGATGATTGCTGGCGGACTGAGAAAGAAGGCCCGTCAGGATAAGGCACTGGTTGACGAAATCAGTGCTACCATTATACTGGAAGACTACATGCGGTCTTTTAAGGGAAATGGGAATGGTGAAAAGTGAATGGTATATATAATAGTCAAATAGTATAATAGTTAAATAGTCAAATGATATTACCTATTTATATATATGGTCAGCCGGTATTGCGCAAGGTCGCAGAGGATATCCCGACAGATTATCCGAACCTGAAGGAGCTACTGCGCGACATGTTTGAGACGCTGACGGCTTCTGACGGCGTCGGGTTGGCAGGACCGCAGATCGGTAAGGCTATCCGTGTGGCCGTTATCGACCTTGACGTGCTGAAGGACGACATGCCCGAATACAAGGACTTCCGTCATGCTTATATTAATCCGCACATTATCGAGTTTGACGACGAGAAGACGGAAACAATGGAGGAGGGCTGTCTGTCGCTGCCCGCTATTCACGAGAAGGTGACGCGTCCTACCCGCATCCGTGTGAAGTGGCTCGACGAAGACCTGCAGCCTCATGACGAGTGGGTCGAAGGCTATCTGGCCCGTGTCATGCAGCATGAGTTCGACCATCTGGACGGTAAGATGTTCATCGACCGTATCTCACCGCTCCGCAAACAACTCATCAAGAACAAGCTACGTGCCCTGACACAGGGCCGTTATCGCTGCGGATACAAGACGAAGGCTGTAGCCAAGTGACAAGTGATAAGTGACAAGTGATGAAAGGGATTTGTGGAATTATAAGGCAAAATAGTAAGTGGCGGAAATGGCTCCTGCTACTTATTACTTATCACCTGTCACTTATCACTAGCTTTGCGCAGTTCAACACCGACCGCCTGATTATGATAGGGCGTTCGGCGCTTTATTATGAAGACTATGTCCTTTCCATTCAGTATTTTAATCAGGCTATTGCCGCCAAGCCTTACCTTTACGAGCCGTGGTTCTTTCGTGCCGTTGCCAAGTATTATCTGGACGACTATGCTGGAGCAGAGAGTGACTGTACGGAAGCTATCGAGCGCAATCCCTATATCGTCAACCTCTACGAGCTTCGTGGCTTGACGCGTATCCAGCAGAAAAAATACAATGAGGCAATCAGCGACTATACCAAGGCGCTGAAGTACGACCCCGAAGGGCAAAACCTATGGCATAATCGTATCCTCTGTCGTATTCAGGAGAAAGACTATCCGCAGGCACACCTGGAACTTGACACCTTGCTGACTCGTTGGAGCCAGTATGCACGTGGCTATTCCATGCGTGCCGAGGTCTATATGATGCAGCAGGATACTGCCAATGCCATCACTGCGCTCGACAAGAGTCTGGAGCTGGATCCCTACGACGGCAACATCTGGGCCGAGCGTGCCATCATCAGTTTGGCACGTAGCGAGTGGAAGGAGTCGGAAGAATACCTGAGCAAGGCCATCCATCTGTTGCCCAAGCAGGCCAACAACTACATCAACCGTGCGCTGGCCCGCTACAATCAGAACAACCTGCGAGGAGCGATGGCCGACTACGATGCGGCACTCGACTTCGATCCAAACAACTTCCTCGGACACTACAACCGTGGATTGCTGCGGGCACAGGTGGGCGATGATAATCGTGCCATCATCGATTTCGACTTTGTGCTGAAGCTGGAGCCCGACAACCTTATGGCTCTCTACAACCGTGCCACCCTGCTTGACAAGACGGGTGACCTGCGTGGTGCCATCCGCGACTACACGAAGGTCATCGACCAGTACCCCAATTTCTGGACTGGTCTGCAGAGCCGGGCCAGCTGTTATCGTCGTCTGGGCATGACGAAACAGGCAGAGGACGACGAGTTCAAGGTATATAAGGCACAACTCTACAAACATCTCTACGGCACCCAGCCGCGACTTAGCAAGAACCAGATGCGTCGCCGTTCTGACGATGACCTGGAGAAGTACAACCAGATTGTGGTGGCCGACGAAGAGGAGATAGAACATGAGTATAAGAGTGAATACCGAGGTCGTGTGCAGAACCGCAAGGTGCAAATTGAGTTGTTGCCGCTCTTCGGCCTGTCACTTCATGCCCAGCACTCGACACTCGACACCCAGCGGTCAACGCTTGAGCCGCATGTGGAGGCCTACAACCAGCAACGTGGCGTGCGCCGCATCTATCTGTCGAACACACAGAGTGTACTTGACGAGGCACAGACCAATGCCTATTTCGCCTATATCGACTCGTTGACGGTTGCAGTCGGTCAACAGCTTCTTCCCCTTTCGGGGGAGGCTGGGAGGGGGCTGCTCTTTTTTCAGCGTGCCATCGCCTATACGGAGATACAGAACTTCGACAGTGCCATTGACGATCTCACTACTTATCTGCAGACCGATACTACCAGCGTTCTTGCACTCTGGCAACGGGCTTTCTGTCAGGCAAAGGAAAACGAGTTCAACGCCTCGCAGGGGACAGATGTTGGCATGAAGACTGCTAACGTCATCGGCGACCTGACGATGGCCATCAGCCTTAGTCCACAGAATGCATACCTATACTATAATAGAGCAACCGTCTATGCACGGCGTACCGACTATGACCGTGCTATAGCGGATTATACCAAGGCTCTTGAACTGGATCCGCAACTGGCAGAGGCCTACTATAACCGTGGACTTGCCCGTCTCTACAATAACCAGCAGACGGAGGGCATCAGCGACCTCTCGAAGGCCGGTGAGTTAGGGCTTTACAATGCTTATTCGATTATCAAGAAATATAGAAAATAACACCTTTATCTTACAACACAAAAACGCTATTCTATGAAAAAAAACGACATGAGCCGCCGTGAGTTCCTTAAGCGGCTGGGAATGGGAGCAGGATCGGCAGTGGCAATGATGGCACTGGATCCGCTTCATGTTTTGGCTACTGGGAATAGTCAGAACGATGGTCTTGAAGATCCGGTTGGCATGACCTACCGCGTACAGAATGGCTCTGGCGAGCAGATTTCATTGCTCGGCTTTGGCATGATGCGCCTGCCCGATAATCAGGACGAAGTGAACCGGATGGTTGATTACGCTATTGAGCACGGTGTGAACTACTTCGATACGGCACCGATGTACATGGGCGGTCAGTCGGAGGTGCTGACAGGCAATGCACTGTCGCGCCATACAAGAGAGAAATTCTACGTAGCAACGAAGATGTCGAACCAGAACCGCAGGCTGTGGTCGTTCGATGAGTCAAAGCGTATGTATGAGCAGTCGTTCGAACGGCTGAAGGTCGATCATATCGACTATTACCTGTTGCACAGCATCGGCGGCGGTATGGAGTCACTGCAGGGCCGTTTCCTTGACAACGGAGTGCTCGACTTCCTGTTGAAGGAACGTGAGGCTGGACGTATCAGGCACCTGGGCTTCTCCTATCACGGTGACGTACGTGACTTCGACTGGCTGTTGGACCGTCAGGATGATTACCTTTGGGACTTCGTGCAGATACAGATGAACTTCCTCGACTGGCGACACGCTTCCATGCGACAGGGGCGACGCCATGATGCAGATGCAGAGTACCTGTACAATAAATGTGAGAAGACTGGTGTGCAGTGTGTTGTCATGGAACCGCTGCGTGGCGGAGCTTTCGGAAAGATGGCACAGGAGTTGACCGACCAGCTGAAGGCCGTCCGTCCTGATGACAGTACGGCACGATGGGCATTCCGCTGGGTAGGCAGTCATCCGAACATTCTCACCACGCTGAGTGGTATGAACCGCATGGAACATGTGGAGGAGAATGTCCAGACCTTCTCACCTCTGGAACCCTGCACAGAGCAGGAGAACAAGCTGCTGGCAGCGATTGCTGACCAGATGGCTGGATTCCCCACCATTCCCTGTACCACCTGTGCCTACTGCATGCCGTGTCCCTTCGGAGTGGATATTCCAGCTAACTTTGCCTATTACAACCAGGCTGTCAACGACCATGTGTTGCCTCTGCCTGATGCCAGTGCCAGCGACTATGCCGAGCGCAAGCAGAAGTTTGCCGACGGCTATAAGCAGGTCCTGCCTGACGACGCTACATGGGCATCACGTTGTAGAGATTGTGAGGTTTGCCTGTCGAAATGTCCCCAGCAGATACGCATCCCCAATCAGATGTCACGCATCGTGGAAATACTAAGGAAACATTGATTTAGACGAAGTAAAGTGCTGTATTCATGCGAAAAATGCGAAAATATTTGGTGGTATGGAAATAAATTCGTACTTTTGCAAAAATTTTTAAAACTGCAACAGTTATTAACAAACAAAAATAAGAAAGGAAAATGATTATGAAGAAGATTATGATGATTGCTGCCATGATGGTAGCTACGCTTACTGCAAGTGCTCAGTTTGAGCCGGGTACTTTCTCACTTCAGCCGAAGGTAGGCATCGGTTTCAGCGAGATTACTGACGACAATGCAAAGTTCAAGTTTGGTATTGGCGCTGGCTTTGAGGGTCAGTATCAGGTGAACAACTGGCTGGGTCTTTCTGGTGCTGTGATGTATCAGCAGATGGGTTCCAAGGTTAAGCATTTCGACGATGCAAAAATTGAACTGGAGTATATCCATGTTCCCCTGATGGCTAAGTTCTATGTAACTAAGGGTCTGTCGCTGAATGCTGGTTTGCAGCCTGGCTTCCTTACAAAGGCTAAAGTCAGCGGATATGGTACAGATGTTGATGTAAAGGATGACTGCAACAAGTTTGACCTGTGTGTTCCCCTGAGCGTTGCTTATGAGCTGCCGATGGGTCTGACCTTTGAGGCTCGTTACAACTACGGTATAATCGACGTTGCTAAGGACTATGATCACGGTTCAAATAAGGCAAGCAACTTCAGCGAAGAGATTGACGACAAGAACCTGATGTTCCAGATCACCGTTGGTTACAAGTTCGCACTCTAATCCCCAGAATATAAGGTTTTAGATTGAAATATAAGAGGGAACGCAACGACTTGTGTTCTCTCTTTTCTTTTTGCCCTCTTTGGTGTTGAGTCATTGCTTTCAGAAAAAGTCAAATATATTTGGCTTATTATTCTTTTTTTTGTAATTTTGCAGACAAAACAGTGAAGACTATGAAAAGAATCATTACAGCTATTACCATTCTTGCGCTATGGGCACCAGTTGTCAGAGCGCAGCATACCATTGAGGACATCCGCAAGGATTATGCCAATGTGAAGGAATACATCGGCATGATGAGTGAGGATTTTCCAAGTGGGGGGATTCCTGCCCAGTTCTATCACCTGCATGTGGCACAGAACCTGCCTGCTACGGGACCTCACTTTGAGAACGTCCGTATGTACTATGGAGAAGAAGAAGGTGGTGAGCTCATCTATGAAAAACACTACCTCTGGTTTCTGACGACGAAGTACAACTTCGCTGCCCGCGAATACTATGAGGAGTATCTCTATGACAAGAACGGAAAGTTGACATTCGCCTATGGTATAGAACCCGATTTGGATACGGGCGAATTTGTTGAATACCGCCTCTACTATGACGGAAAGCGGTTGCTGAAATGTATTGTCAAGAAACGGAAAATGGATGGAGAGACGGAATTCCGTGAGGTATATAATGGTACCAAGATTCCTGAAGAATACACCAGAACCATAGGATGGTATGAAGCTAAAGCCAAGCAATTTATCCAGCTCTTTAAAGACATTGAATCAGTAGCATATCCATATAACGAATAACCTTAGTCTGTTGTCTGTCAATTCATAACTATGCGTAATCTGTTATTATCCATCGTCGCCATGCTATCGCTCGTCATATCGACCGCATGCGGTCAGAGCAATAAGAGCAAGTTGACCGCAGAAATCCTGCATAATGCAACAAGTATCCAGTATTATACGAGTAACGGTACTGTTGCACCAGACTACCATTATGGCGTGACCATTGTAGTAAGTAAGGACTCTGTCTGTCTGACCGTGACAAAAGGTTACCAGAACAAGATAGTCTATCAGCAGACCGCCCCCTTGACTTCTGACCAGTATCAGCAATTCATCCAGCAGCTGGCAGCGCACTCTATCCGTAACACCAAACCAGATGCTTCACCATCGTCAGGCGGTCCGGTCGAGAGCATTGAGGTGACGGACAATAGCGACGTCCTGTTCCAGGGTAGCACTGGTGCAGCCCTGACATTCGAAGGAGACCTCGGCATGACTTTCCACGACCTGCTCCCGAACGAGATGGCACAAGTGTTCAGACATCCTTACGACCTTTGACAATACAGCAATGATAACAATTGAAGATGCGTTGCGCATAGCAATAGAAGCGCACGAAGGCCAGAAGGACTTGGATGGGGATCCGGTAATTCTGCATCCCATGGCAGTTGCTTTGGCTGGAAGAAATCGTGAAGAGAAAATCGCAGGTCTGTTACACGATGTGGTGGAGGATTCAGACCTTACATTTGACGACCTTTTGAAAAAGGGCGTGGATAAAACCATCGTGGATGCCCTTCGCCTGCTTACCTATACCAAGGACATGAGTTATGAAGACTATGTGAACCGCATAGCTTCTTCTGGAAATGACATTGCTATCCATGTGAAATATAATGACCTGTGTCATAATCTGAAAAGAGGTAGAGCTGGAGGACATGCAAAGCAGGTTGCAAAACATGAAAAAGCCTTTGCCGTTATCGAGCCACTGATAAATGCTCCGCAAAACCTCTGAAATGCTCTGTGGAAGGGCAAAGGACTACAGAGCATTTTTTTCATGGATTCGTGATAATATCAATTTTTCAGACTGAACTGCTAGGCTGAATGTTATAATGCTGATGGCTTCCTAATTGACTGGCAGCTATTTGATTGTTTTTTGATTGTTTTTCGGTTCAAAAATGAAAGAAAAACGAGTTTTCCTTTTGCATTTTGCCCGCTTATTCGTACCTTTGTCGCCGATTTTAAACTTAAACATATATTGTAGATATGATTCAGATTACTTTTCCCGACGGATCTGTTCGCTCGTATGAGCAGGGCGTGA
>CAJOQT010000122.1 GCA_905236875.1 uncultured Prevotella sp.
CATCATCGACCGTCTGAAGCGTGAGTTCAAGGTAGAGTGCAACCAGGGTAAGCCTCAGGTGAACTACAAGGAAGCCATCACCAAGACCGTCATGAACTATCGTGAGGTCTATAAGAAGCAGTCCGGTGGTCGCGGTAAGTTCGCTGACATCATCGTTAACGTCGGTCCCGTTGATCCCGACTGGGACATCAAGGAGAACGGCGGTCTGCAGTTCGTGAACGAAGTGAAGGGCGGTAACATCCCCAAGGAGTTTATCCCCTCTATCCAGAAGGGCTTCGAGGCAGCCATGAAGAACGGTATTCTCGGTGGCTATCCTGTTGACTCGCTGAAGGTGGTTGTAGTGGATGGTTCTTTCCACCCCGTTGACTCCGACCAGCTGTCATTCGAGATTGCAGCCCAGATGGCTTACAAGGCTGTCTGTGCACAGGCCAAGCCCGTACTGATGGAGCCCATCATGAAACTCGAGGTAGTAACACCCGAGGAGAACATGGGTGACGTCATCGGTGACCTGAACAAGCGTCGTGGTCAGGTGGAAGGCATGGAAGAGGCCCGCAGCGGCGCCCGCGTCGTCAAGGCTCAGGTTCCCCTGTCCGAGATGTTCGGCTATGTAACCGCTCTGCGTACCATCACCAGCGGTCGTGCTACCAGCTCAATGGAGTATGATCACCACGCTCCGCTGTCCTCTGCACTGGCCAAGGCCGTACTGGAGGAGGTCAAGGGCCGCGCCGACCTGGTTTAATATAGGAAGGCCTAGGCTCTCCTAGGTTGTCCTAGGTTGTCCTAGGAAATAACAGACTGTCGTTGAGCAAATGACTCTTTAGCGACAGCAAAATAATAACAAATTAAACAACAAAAGACATGAGTCAGAAAATTCGTATCAAGCTGAAGAGCTACGACCACAAGTTGGTTGACAAGTCAGCAGAGAAAATCGTGAAGGCTGTAAAGGCCACAGGTGCAATCATCAGCGGTCCTATCCCCCTGCCTACTCACAAGCGTATCTACACAGTAAACCGTTCGACGTTCGTTAACAAGAAAGCTCGTGAGCAGTTCCAGCTCTCCGACTTCAAGCGTCTGATTGACATCTACAGTTCGACAGCCAAGACCGTCGATGCCCTGATGAAGCTCGAGCTTCCCAGTGGTGTTGAGGTTGAAATCAAAGTGTAGTCAAATGATACCATAATACTATCAAGGACGAGGCTCGCATTTGCGTGTCTCGTCCTTCATGCAAATATGGAAAAAGCGTATTACTTTCAGGTTGCAGGGCATGTGTTCGTAGTCATCAACGAGACTGCAGACGATGTAACCCAATGGCTGGCACACTACCGCCCGTTCCTTATCCGACAGACAGACCAGAAGCCAGCCTTTACCCTGCATATCAAGTCAGAGGTCTGTGCCGACACGTTCGAGCAGGAGATTCATCAGGACGATGACGGCTCAGAGATCTTGGCCGGACACCTGTCAGACGGTCAGCCCTGTTTCAAGTTCCTGCTGATGGGCCGTCAGGTAGCCACGATGCTGACCAGCAAAGCCTACGATGAGGCTGACGTGGCGATGACCGACTGCCATCAGTTCGGGCTGGACAATGCGCTGATGGTGATGTATGCCCTCTCTACGGCAACAAGCCAAACGGCACTGTTCCACTCGTCGGTAGTCAGTTACAAGGGACATGGATACATGTTCCTGGGCAAGAGCGGTACAGGCAAGAGCACCCATTCACGCCTGTGGTTGAGAAACATTGAGGGTACAGACCTCGTGAACGATGACAACCCTGTAGTACGTATCACCGACGGCAAGGCTCGTGTCTATGGCTCACCCTGGAGCGGCAAAACCCCCTGCTATCGCAATATCGACTATCCATTGGGAGCCATCGTGCTGCTCAGTCAGGCACCTTACAACCGCATTGAGCGACTTGTCAAACTGAATGCCTACGCTGCCGTGGTACCCTCTATTTCCGGAAAGCGGTGGGATGCCCGTATTGCGGAAGGTCTGCACGAGACAGAGAACTGGCTCGCACAGTACGCCCCCATCTATCATCTGGACTGTCTGCCCGATGCTGATGCGGCAAGGCTCTCCTGTGATACAATAGCCTCTAACCCATAGTTCGCTGACTGTAGTCAGTTGTCCATAGTCAGTTGTCAGTTGTCCGTAGTCAGTTGTCCGTAGTCAGTTGTCCATATAATGATAAAAACAGTACCCAACAACGAAGCGATAGCGGCCGTAGCAGCCCTCATAGGCGAAGGCCGTCGTGTGGTATTGCCAGTCAAAGGCAATAGCATGCTGCCTTTCATCATTGGCGGATGCGAGAGCGTAGAGCTAATACCGCCGCCACCCGCCCAGGTGGGTGACGTTATCCTGGCATGGGTCGATGGTAGTCACTATGTGGTACACCGTGTCATTGCTGTCAGTCCCCAAGGTGACATCACGCTGATGGGCGATGGCAACATCCGGGGACTGGAGCATTGCCGTCAGCAGGACATCGTAGGCAAGGCGGTCTATGTGGTAGCTCCTGACGGCAAGAAGCGTATCCTCTATAACGACAGTTTCAACTGGAAGCTGTGGAACAAGCTACGCCCCGTCCGTCGCTGGATTCTGGCCGTGTATAGAAGAACGGTTTTGAAAATCATCATTCACAATTCATCATTCAACATTCATAATTAAGCAAATGAGACAGAAGAAAGGATTCGTGCTGCGCGAGGTTTGCGGCGAGAAAATCATCGTTGGTGAAGGTCTGGAGACCATCAACTTCGGAAAGCTCATCAGCCTGAACGAGTCGGCTGCCTACCTGTGGCAGAAGGCTGGGGAACTGGGCGACTTCACCTCCCAGCAGCTGGCAGATGCGCTGCAAGAGGAGTATGAGGTAGGTGCCGAACAGGCCCTCAGCGATGTTGAGCGCATCATCAGTGAGTGGCAGAAAGTTGGCATCATCGAAGACAACACCCTCAATTAAGCTTCATCAGCTTTGAGATATCTCAGGTGGATATGGCGAAACATGGCGGGCATACGGCTGAATACCGCTGTCCGCATCATGGCCGGCATCGGACAGGTAGGTCTGGGCCTGCTGATGGTATGGCTCTGTAAGCGTTTCATAGACGAGACCGTCATGGAGGGCTCTGCGACCGATATCATCATCATGGTCTCATGGCTCGTGGCAACCGTACTGGGAGGCATTGCCCTGCGACAGATATACTACTATATGAGTATCACGGCTAATGTCCGCCAAACCAATGACATCCGCCTGCGGATATTCAGTCATCTGTTCCAACGCCGTCTGTTTGAGGACGAACTGCACTCCGGCGACATCACCTCACGACTCGAGAAGGACGTCAGCACCGTCAGTGACGCCTGTACGTCGCTCATGCCGCAATTTATTATCACGTCCTTCCAGCTGACAGGAGCCTTCCTGCTCATGCGTTCGATGGACACCACGCTGGCATGGGCACTGCTGTTGCTCACTCCCCTACTCGTCGCATTGGGTAAGTTTGTCGCCCGACAGCTGCGAGACATGACACGTGCCATTCGCGAACAGGATGCCAGCATCCAGATGTTTGTACAGGAAGGCATGGAGCACAATACCGTGCTGCGTTCACTCGAAAGCGGCTCATGGGTGACGGGACGACTGGGTGACATGCAACAGGACCTGAAGGGGAAGATCAAGCGACGCACACGTTTCACGCTCATTGCACGCTCCATTCTGGCAAGCAGCTTCGGACTGGGCTATCTGCTGGCCTTCGTATGGGGAGGACTACAACTGCGCGACGGAATCATCACCTTTGGTGTCATGACCTCCTTCCTTCAGCTGGTGGGACAGATTCAGCAGCCAATACTCGGACTGCTCAACATGGTGCCGCAGCTGATACATGCTTCTGCCAGCATCGACCGTCTGGAAGAGCTGGAGAGACTCGACATAGAACATTTGTCGGAGGACAGGACACAGATGGAAGGCAGTCTTGGCATCAAGATGGAAGATGTAAGCTTTCGCTATGCCAAGGGCGACCATTATATTCTGGAACACTTCACCCACGACTTCCGTCCAGGCAGCAAGACGGCACTGGTAGGAAGGACGGGAGCCGGCAAGACGACACTCTTCCGCCTGTTGCTCGCACTGATTCTGCCGGAGAACGGTGTTATCTCACTCTACTCCCACGATAGCCGGCAGTCGTCAATCGTCAATGGCTCACCCTCTACGCGGGGCAACTTCGTCTTTGTACCTCAAGGCAACACCCTGATGAGTGGTACCATACGTTACAACCTGCAACTGGCAAAGCCCGATGCCACAGAGGAAGAGCTGCGTCATGTGCTCCACATGGCAGTAGCGGACTTTGTGTTCGACCTGCCAAAGGGAATCGACACAGAGTGTGGGGAACGGGGAGCCGGACTCAGCGAGGGACAGGCACAGCGCATCGCCATAGCCCGTGGACTGCTGCGTCCTGGCAATATCCTGCTGCTCGACGAGATCAGTTCGTCACTTGACGAACAGACAGAGCGCACTTTGTTTATTAACTTGTTTGAGAACTATCCCGACAAGACTATGATTACCATTTCTCATCGCCCGAGCATCAGCCGGCTGTGCGATGAAATTATTGAAATTGACAGCTGACGGATTGAAAGGACAACTGTCAATTCTCAATTCCCGACTGATAACAGCCTGCGGTATTCTTCCGGATTATTCAGCAGACGTACAGCCTCCTGATATTGGCTATCGCTCTGCAGGCTTGCCTCCAGCACACCGGCCTGGTAGTAGTAAGCCATGATGATGTCGTTCTCCATCATCTGCTGTAACATCTGCCGATGCCTGTCTATGTCGCTGGCAATGTCGTGCTTCAGCTTGGCCTTCAACGCATCAAACTCGGCCTTCGCATCGTCGTAATAGCCTTCAAACTGGGCGGCTTTCACCAATTCTTCAAAACGTTTCTCGCTTACAGGGTCGTATGTAAAACCACTGTCGATAACACGTTGTTTGAACTCGGCAAACTCTGCATCGGTCAGGTGGAACTCCGTGGGAGCTGCAATCTGCGGATGGCGGGCAATATAGTCGGCAACAAAGTCGAACATCACCTCAGTAGAGTCGATACGATCCAGATAGACAGCGATGTTAGGCAGCGTGTCCGGCTTCACCTCCACATCAGGAGTCACACCACCGCCGTCACGGACCTCACGTCCATGCAACGTACGGAACACATGAGTCAGAGAGTCAGGTACCCGTTCCGTATAGCCACCACCGGCATGACGGTAGTTGATGGCCTGTATGCAACGGCCGCTGGGGATATAGTATTTCGAACTGGTCAGTTTCAGGTTACCGTTATAGGGCAACTGGATATTGGGAATCTGTACCAGTCCTTTTCCGTACGTGCGTGTTCCTACTATAATGCCTCGGTCCAGATCCTGAATCGAACCACTGGTAATCTCGCTGGCTGATGCAGTCTCACCATTCACCAACACCACGATGGGCATCACAGTATCAACAGGTTCAAGACGTGTCGTGTATGATGTATTGGCTCTGGCAATCTTGCCGCGTGTCTCCACCAGCGTCACACCTTTTGGTACCCATAGGTTCACAATGTCTATACACTCTGACAGCGACCCGCCACCATTGCCACGCAAGTCAAGGATGAGTGAAGTGGCACCACGCTGTTTCAGATCAACAAAGGCTCTACGCATGGCTTTCGACGGTTCACCGACAAATGTTGAGAGACTGATATAGCCTATACCGTCAGGACGAAGTCCATAGTATGGAATCTCCGGCAGTTGAATGTTACGGCGCGTAATCTTGAACTTCATCTCCTTGCCCGTTGACGGACGCAGAATCTTCAGAACGAAGCTGGTACCGGCATCACCGCGCAGGTGTTCACTGACATACGACACCGTCTTGTCCGTCATCAGCGTGTCATCCACCTGCAGGATGACGTCGCCTTTCCGCAATCCGGCTTCGGCAGCTGGCATCCCGGCATACGGCTCATCAATCACCACACGCTTCAGACGCTGGTGATAGCGTATCAGCGCACCGATTCCCGCATACTTGCCCGACAACATCATCTTCAGGTCTTCCTTCTTGCTGGCTGGATAATACTCCGTATAGGGATCCAGCGAACGCAGCATCGCATTGATGCCGTTGCCGATAACCTCTTCGGCATCAAGCGTATCGACGTACATCAGGTCGAGGTTGCGGTAGATGGCATTAAAGGTCTCCAGCTGTTTGGCAACTTCAAAGTTATGGTCACGTGTATCCTGGGCCTGTGCAGTCAAAGGCAGGAGGACTCCAAGACAAAAAAACAAAAACTTGTTCATATTATCTCTTCAATACTCAATATACATTATCTCTTTGCGTTTGCAAATATACATGTTCTTCAGCGAAAAACAGCCTCTTTGCCTGTTTTTTTGTAAAAAATTACACATTTGACTAATTTTTTCGGCAAAAAGTTTGGTCAATTCAAAAAAACAGCGTACTTTTGCATCCGCTTAACAGCAAAACCTGCTTCAGTAGCTCAGTTGGTTAGAGCACCTGACTGTTAATCAGGG
>CAJOQT010000123.1 GCA_905236875.1 uncultured Prevotella sp.
CTCGAACCGTCGACATTCAGAACCACAATCTGACGCTCTAACCAACTGAACTACGGGCACCATTTTTGAATGCGGGTGCAAAGGTACACATTTTGGCTGATACTTCCAAATATTTGTACTGTTTTTTTGAAAAAAACTATTATTTACGTCTTTTTACTGCTATAAGGCTGCTGATCGGCGGGGAGCCGATGGCTTCAAATGGGTCGCAAGGGATACCAGTCTTGCAGGTCGGCACTCTGCTCTACGATGGCCTCGATATTGTCAGGAAGATCGGAGAAGAAGTCCAAACCAGTCAGCTCTTCTATCTCATCAACGCTGCGAACATAGCGGCTCATGTCGCGAGAAGCACCCTTGTTCTCATAGACGAAGCCGATGGCCTTATAGTAGCCCTTCGAACGACCAGAGCGGTCCTCCTTACGCAGTATGACCTTGAAGAAAGCCTCTGGAACGACGACGCGGTTGCGTCCGATGGTACGGTGCTGCTGATCGTAGAGCACAGGTCCGCAGACGATGTAGAGGTTACCATAGCGCTTAGCCCATTCACGACACTGCAGCTCGACATCGTTCCACGCCCCTGCATTGAGGTTATGACGCTGTGGACAGATGTTCGTGAAAAGGAACGACTGCTCTTGTGCCTCGCGGTTCCACTTGTTGTCACCAGCCGGACACATGTGACCTCGGTCGTAGCCGGAGCTACGGTAGTCGGAGTCGTAGGCACGCGGGCTACCAACTTCCATGTCTTCATGAAACACCTGATTGTTACGCTTGTAGCGTCCATCGGCATGACTGGCAGTAAGGTGCCAGGCAACCCAGTTGGGGATGCGGTTCTGGGCATTGTAGGAAACGGTATATCCTACCCTCTTGAGAATCTTTCCCTGACTGCCTCGCAACATCTTTGGAATCTCCATGCCCGTCACGGTCTGAGGCCTGGAGTCGTACAGGGCCGACGGAGCCGCGAGGGAGTCGGTGTCGTCCTGTGAAGTGCCTGATGGTACTGTCGAGGGTCTGCAGGCCCACAACAATACCATCAGTAACAGAAAAAATGATGTTTTCTTCATAAATTCCCAAACTTCTAAAGGTCACTCGTCGGCTACGAAGAGAGGATCTTCAGGCATGACCATGACGGGTGCCTGTTCGCTGAGCTGGAGCAGCTTCTCTGGAACATACTTCTTGTCAACGACCAGACGGAACATGTACTCACGGAACCACTCGGCCGTCATGATGAGACACCCCTCATGTCCGTAAGAGGCTCCCCAGGAATTCTCTACCTTCCACTTCAGCGGCTTTCCTGCTGCATCGAGATCGACTGCCGTCAGTGTCATGGCATGTGTGGAACCGCTGTCGAAGGTGGAGATACGCTGTGCCTTGTTCATGCCGAAGGTGGTGCCGAACAATGCCTCGTAGTCGAAGTTCTGAATGTCGCAAAGGCCGCGCTTGCGGTCGAGGAACTTGCCCACGTCGTAGGAGCTGTAGAGCTTCCGTCCGTCCTTGAGCGAGGCAATGGCCATCTGCTCAATATCTTCCATCGGCAGGTTCAGGTATTTCCAGTTATGACCATCGTAGGTATGACGGTCATATTCGACTTCGAAGGTCTTGTAATAGGGACGGCGCGGATCGTTCATCACCATGATGAAGGTGCCGTTGAGCGGCTGGCCGATGACTTCCTGATAGAAGGACTGCGGCGTATATTGCTTAGGCTCGCCAACCATCTTGCCGCTCTTGTCGCGGAAAGCATAGGTGAACTGCGTGGGCGGCTCGCCCAGGGTGAGCACCAGCATGTGATAGATGGTAGCCAGCATCTGCGTCTTGGCTTTCTCTATGTCAGCAGGCTTCTTCCCCTGTGCCACCATATCACGCAGCTGCAGGCCAAACTCACGCAGCTTGGTATCCATGAGGCGGGACATTCTGGAGGTGTTGTCGCTGGAGAACGTCTCTGGCATAACTGCCTTGGGCACAAGGCCGTACTTCTCCGTCAGATCGGCTACGCCGCAGAAGGTTCCCCCATCGCTGAGAGGACTCTTGAAGAAGAACTGTACGCGCTGGTCGTCGATGGGGTTCTTGCCCGTATCGATAACGGCTTGCAGGAAGAGGTTCGACTTCTCGAGCTGATCCCAGAAGAACAGGTAGTCCTGCGAGAACTCGACGGTCAGGGAGTCGGTACGCTGTGCAAAGTTGGCACGCAACACATTCAGTCCGCTGAACATCCAGCAGCGTCCGCTGGACTTCTGGTCGGTGATGGACTGCTTCTTGGTCTCAATGCTGAAATGAGTGTCCATCTCTCCTGCATTCAGATAGTTCTGTGCAAGGTTGTCGATGGCGTTGGCAGCAATGGCGTTACGAAGCGCACGATCAGCAGGCGACGTTGTCTGCTGCTGTCGGATGGCGTTGAGCATCTGCTCGGAGATACCACCCTGACGAGTTTGGGCTGATGCGGCAAGTACCAGCATCAGACCCACGGATAATAGGACGAAACGCTTCTTCACTTCTTCTTCGTTGCCTTTTTCGAGGAAATCCTCATGGTTGACGTTGTGGTAGTAGCCGGCGTAGTTGTCGTTGTCGTCGTTGTCGGCTTGTAATACTGCAAGGCCTCTGACATCCAGCCCTGCAGGTTACTGATGCGGTCAGCATCTGACGGGTGGTCGCTCAACAGTGAAGAAGAGCCGCCGCCTGTTGCCTGCGACATACGCTGCCAGAAGGTGACGGCCACTTGCGGATCGTAGCCTGCCATCGCAGCAAAGATAAGTCCCATGTGATCGGCCTCACTTTCCTGCTTACGGGAGAAACCTGCCGTAAAGAACTGACCTCCAGTACTGGCTACAAGCTGTCCGAGCTGTACCATCTCATTGCTGACACCCGCACCAGTTGCCAATGCGCCAAGTATCTGGAGACCATACTCCTGCTTGTAGGCATTGCTCAGACGTTCGGCAGAATGCTTGGCTACGGCATGAGCAATCTCGTGTCCCAGCACGATGGCCAACGAGGCTTCGTCCTGCGTGACGGGCAGCAAACCCTCGAATACCACAATCTTTCCTCCTGGCAGACAGAAGGCATTGACCTGTGTGTCCTGCACCAGATTGAACTCCCACTGATACTGTGATACCTCGGCTCCCATACCATTCGAATTGAGGAAGCTGACAACGGCTTTTGCCAAGTTCTGGCCTACACGCTTCACCATAGCGGTATTGGTCGTGTTGGTCGATTTCTTGGCAGTCTGCATGTACTGCTGATACTCCTGATTGCTCAGGCTGAGTACCTGTTCATCACTGACGATGATGTTCTGCTTGCGACCTGTAATGGGCACTGTCGAAGTGGTACCACAACTGGTGAGAATTGCGGCGACCACAGACAGCAACAATAATCTAACTGTCTTCATAGGCTTTTATGATAGGAATTTTTTAGTTTGCAGGTGTTGCGGGTGTCTCAGCGGCAGGAGCCTCGGCAGCGGGTGTCTCAGCGGCGGGAGCCTCTGTAGCTGCCGGCTGGTTCTGCTGGCTGGCATCAAAAGCAGGCTTCGTGTTAGGATTGGTGGCGGCAGGTGTCTCAATACCCTCTGTTACAGAGCGGCCAACGGTCTGCTTCGGAGCGACATAGGCACAGATGACGCTGATGACGACCATAGCAATAGCCAGGCCCCATGTGGTCTTCTCGATGAAGTCGGTGGTCTTACGAACACCGCCAATCTGGTTGTAAGAAGCGAAGTTTGAAGCCAAACCGCCTCCCTTGGACTCTTGAATTAATACGATGCCGATCATCAGAAGGGCAGCAATCACGATAAGTACTACAAATAATGTGTAAAGTGTCATTTTTTTGTTTTTTTATTGTTACTATTTATTATTAATTTCTCTAAGAA
>CAJOQT010000124.1 GCA_905236875.1 uncultured Prevotella sp.
ATTTGATTCCTCAGACAATAGTCGTCAAGATACAGCAGCCGCTGTTGCAGGCTGTCAGCCCCGGCAAGTATGACGAGGTGGGCGGCAACAACACCTACGCCCCCAGCTATCAGGGTGCCTGGGACGAGGACGGAGAAGACTACTAATCTACTCCATAGAAAATGAGCAAATGCGAAACTAAAATGATCATGACACAAATGAGAGTATTCTTAGCCGCAGTTTTCACCGTCGCATGTCTGACGGCATCGGCACAGCTGCCCATCAACACCAAGTTCGGCAAACCCACAAAAGAGGAGATGGAGATGACCGTCTATCCTGCCGACAGCACGGCAGAGGCTGTCGTGCTCTGCCGACTGACCACCGTCAACTATTCCGTCCAGACGAACGGCTACCTGGTTGACTACCACGAGAAATTCCGCATCAAGGTGCTGAAGCCCGAGGGCGCACGCTTTGCCCAGGTGACGGTGCCCTACTACAAGAACACGCAGCAGAACGGCTTTATCGGCGGTTCGAGGTTCTCGCTGCTGGCAGGCATCGTCAGCTTCGACTATTCTGCCGGCTCGTTCACGGAGAACGCCTGGGGCAACTACACCGACGAGAGTGTGGAAGACGTGAAGGCCGTGGCGTTCAACCAGGTGAACGGCAAGACGGTGAAGACGTCGATGAAGAAGGATGCCATCACCACCGAGAAGATTGACAATGAGAACTTCCTGCTGAAGTTCAACATTCCCGAGGTGCGCGAGGGTACGGTGATAGAATACGAATACTCCATACACAGCGAGCTGTTCTACATGCTGCGCGACTGGCAGCCACAGTGTGAGATTCCCGTGGCCTACGCCAGTCTCGACATGGAGATTCCCTGCTACCTGATCTTCAACATGGAGGAAAGAGGCATTCAGCGGCTGAAGTGCCGCTGTGTGGGCGGTGTCATGAGGTACAAGCTGGAGAGTGACCCGCTGGCAAAGCCTGTGGAGATCAATACCAACCACTACTTCATGACAGGACAGGACCTGAAGGCCATGCCCGAGGTGCCCTACGTATGGAACATGCAGGACCATCGGGCAGGCATCAGCGCCGAGCTGAGGGGATACAGCCAGCGCGGGGCATCGTTCTATGAGTTCCTGAAAGACTGGGATCAGGTAGATCGGCTGCTGCTCGACAACAACTATCTGGGCAAGCAGATGAACAACCACAGCCCGTTGCGCGAGGAGCTGCAGGCTGCCGGCACGCTGACGGGCACCCGCCAATCTACCTACTCCGGCAATGCCGCACTACTCTACCGTCAGCAAAAGGGCATCAGCGACTTCAGCCCGTCGGTGACCGACTCCGTCAGCTTCACCCGCAAGGGCATCGTGGAGGGTGACCGCATCAGCATCTGCCCCTTCAACACGCCGCCCATGCCTGAAAACCCGTTCTCTGCGGCACAGCGCATGGAACCCGTGGAGTTCCCCTTCCCACAGACGGAGCAGGTGGTGGTCAACATCACCCTGCCCGACGGTTACACCGTAGAGCAGAAGCCCGAGGCGCTGTCGCTCACCACGACCGACAAGAGCGTCAACGGACGACTGGTGACCAGTGTGGAGGACAACCGCGTGCAGGTGCTCTATCAGCTCAACATCAGCAAGATAGAACAGCCACAGGCCAACTACCAGAGCCTGCGCCAGCTCTTCGAGCTGTTTGCAGAACACAGCAACGACCTGTTGGTGGTGAAGAAGGGAGGGAATTAACTGTTCTCTCACCCCTCATCCCTAAAGTTTTTAGCGAGCTAAGCGGCAAAGCCGAGCGGAGCTTGTGAAACTTGAATAAATAAAGAATTGAGGCCAACTTTCGCATGTTTTTAACGACCACAAATTTAACAAATGAAACGAATTTATGCTGCGCAGTATTCGATTAATTCGAAAGAAATGATGAGCGGGAATAAAAATTCGTGTAATTAGTGAAATTCGTGGTTAAGAAAAAGAATCTGCGTATTTGAGAAACTTGAATAAATAAAGAATGATGAATATACTGATAACAGGTGCCAGCGGATTCATTGGCTCGTTCATCGTGGAGGAAGCCCTCAACAGGGGCTTCGAGGTATGGGCTGCCGTCCGTAAGAGCAGCTCACGCGAATACCTGCAGGACGAGCGCATCCACTTCATCGAACTGAACCTCGGCTCGCAGCAGCAGCTGGAGCAGCAGCTCGGCGGACATTGTTTCGACTACGTGGTACATGCCGCTGGAGCCACGAAGTGCCTGCACACGGAGGACTTCCGGCGCATCAATACCGAGGGAACGAAGAACCTGGTGTCGGCACTCATCGCCCTCGGGATGCCGCTGAAGCGCTTCGTCTTCATCAGCAGCCTGAGCATCATGGGTGCCATCCGCGAGCAACATCCCTATCAGGAGATCCGCGAGACCGACACGCCACAGCCCAACACCGCCTACGGCCGCAGCAAGCTGGAAGCCGAGCAGTGGCTGGACAGCCTCTCCCCAAGTGGGGATGAGAGGGGGGCTTTTCCTTACGTTATCCTGCGCCCCACAGGAGTATATGGCCCGCGTGAGAAGGACTACTTCCTGCAGGTGAAGAGCATCAAGGGCCACGTGGATTTCGCTGTAGGCTATTCGCGACAGGACATCACGTTCGTCTATGTCACGGATGTGGTACAGGCCGTCTTCCTCGCCTTGGAGAAGGGACAGACGGGACGCAGGTATTTCCTGTCCGACGGCGAGGTCTATCAGTCGGCAGCATTCAGCAACTACATCCACGAAGAGTTAGGACGCCCCTGGTGGATACGCATCACGGCTCCCATCTGGCTGCTGCGCATCGTCACCACCTGCGGCGAGTACTGGGGACGGATGACCAGACAGATGACGGCCCTGAACAAAGATAAGTTCAACATCCTGCGTCAGCGCAACTGGCGCTGTGACATTGAGCCGGCCCGCCGCGAACTGGGATTCGAGCCGCAGGTGAAGCTGGAGGAGGGTGTCCGGCGCTCTGTGAAGTGGTACAAGGAAAAGGGGTGGATTTAAAGACAACGGACAACAGACAACAGACAACGGACAACAGACAACAGACTGTGTTCAGCGGTTTTACCGCTGAATCGGGTAACGGATAAATGATGAAGATTAAGGATTTTTTCAAGCTGGAGAAGAAGCCGAAGAAGGGCTTGTTTGCCGTCGAGTGGGTCATCATGGCCTACTTGGTGCTGACATTGATATATATCTTCTTCACCTATACCAAGCTGCAGAACGCGGAGTCCATGCTGTGGGAACGCCTGCGCATCGTGGCCATCATGGCTGCCCTGTGGCTGGTCTATCGCATGGTTCCCTGCCGGCTGACACGCTTCTGCCGCATCACCACACTGATGGCGACGCTCTCCTGGTGGTATCCCGACACCTACGAGATGAACCGCATACTGCCCAACCTCGACCATATCTTCGCCGCCAAGGAACAGTGGCTCTTCGGATGCCAGCCAGCCCTGCTCTTCTCGCAGAAGTTTCCGCACGTCATCGTCAGCGAACTGATGAACCTGGGCTACACGTCCTACTTCCCACTCATCGCGCTGGTCACGCTGTTCTTCTTCCTTTTCCGCTACGAACAGTACATGCGGGCGACGTTTATCATCCTCGCCTCGTTCTTTGCCTACTACGTTGTCTTCATCTTCGTGCCTGTGGCAGGACCGCAGTACTACTATCCGGCAGTGGGACTCGACCAGATAGCACTGGGCGTGTTCCCCAACCTCAACGACTATTTCATGAATATGCGCGAGGCGCTGGCGACGCCCGGCGACCCCGACGGCGTGTTCTACCAGATGGTGGTCGATGCCCACCGGGCAGGCGAACGGCCTACCGCCGCCTTCCCCAGCAGTCATGTCGGCGTATCGACCATCCTCATGCTGCTGGCCTGGCAGACCAGGAACAGACGGTTCTTCTGGCTGCTCATGCCGTTCTACGTGCTGCTGTGCCTCAGTACCGTCTATATCTATGCCCACTATGCCATCGATGTCATCGCAGGGTGGGTGTCGGCATTGCTGCTCTTCCCGCTGCTGCACTACGGCTACAAATACTTGGGGAAGGAGTAGGAGCGATACGTTTTTTAGGCATCCGGCCTACCCTTTTGACGGTATTTTGGGGGCATTTTGTATTGTTTGTTACACTTTTTCGCCGCTTTTGTTTGCAGATTATTAAAAAATACGTAACTTTGCCGACGCTTTGTAAGTAAACGAAGAAATCAGAATATACATTATTAAATTAAAAACAATCTCAATTATGAAGAAACTTTACACATTATTATTTATGGCACTCGTTGCCATTGGTGCAAATGCACAGATTGCAAGGATTGGGACACCAGTCGATTTTAATGCAGCACCAAAACATGTTCCTACGCAGAAAATCGTGCGTGTTCAGAACTTCTCACCTACAGCAAATACGCAAATGCAGCTCAAGAAAATGGCCGCTCCCAAAAAGGCCATTACGAGTGTTGACCAATTGGTCGGAAATTATCTGACTATCAGTGACCGCTATACTGTTGACAATGGATCACTTGTCGAAAACGAGGACTTCCCCATCTATTGCCCAGCCGTTACCATTACTAAGATTGACGACACAACCATCGGTATTGACGGATTTACGACCGACGCCACCAAAACCATTCAGGCAACGGTTAACCTGACAGACGGAACATTCTCTATTGCTGATGGCCAGGTGCTGTTGGAAGACAGCGACTATGGTCCAATCCTTTTGGTAAATGCCTCTGAGGAGGGTGCCCCGCTGACAGGAACGATAAGTGATGATGGCATTTATTTTGATAATTCTTTCGTTTGGTGCTCTATGATATCAACAGGACAACATGCCGGTTACACTTGGGATGGATACTTTGCAGAAACGTTCTTTATCATACCTAACGGGTCGATGGAATACAAAAACACGACCTATAGCTATGCAGGTCCTGCTGATGTGTTTATTACTGTAAATGACGAAGAGTATTATGCTGTTGTTTATAACTTTGCAGGCGAAGGCTGTCCCGTCATTATCATGTTAGAGGACGACAATAAATTCACGGTTCCTGACATTCCTTGCATTGAAGGAAGTGAAACAACGGGAGATTTCTATGTTGTAGGTATAAAGAATAACAGCATCATAGATTTAACAGGTAAGGGTACTGACAAAAAGCTGACATTTGGCTCTGATTGGACGTTCTTTACAGACAACAGCTATTGGTTTGGTCAATACACCTCATCATCTATTTCAATTACAAGTGGAACAACAAAGTTTGTCTATCCTATCATTCCTAACGTAGAAGCAATCCCTGCAGACCCGACTGTTTACCGTTACAATGCCTACGAGGAGGTTAAGGACGGAAAGTATGGAATGCTGATATTTGAGATTCCTTCTGTAGATGCAGAAGATAATCCTATCAAGAAGTCTAAGCTGTATTATAGAGTATTTACACGTACTGGCACTACAGAGAATCCTTTTGTCCTGAAGAAACAAGCCTATCCTGAAATCACAGGAATCCAGATGACAGAGATTCCTTATGAGTTAACTGGTGATAATATCGTCTCAAGTGGTGACCTTAGAGGTCTGTTGATGAACATCGACCTCAATACTTACGATGCCGTTGGTGTACAGTCTGTCTATAAGGGTGGTGGTACAACCAATGAAACAGACATCATTTGGTTCGATCTGAATGCTTCCGGCATCACTCCTGTTACGAAGGCTGAAAGGAATGACGGTGTCATCTACAGCATTGACGGCCGTCGTCTTAACGAGGCTCCTGCCAAGGGTATCTATATCCAGAACGGCAAGAAGTATCTGAACAAGTAAAAAAGTCAAAAGAATAAAGACAAAAAGGACTCCGCCCGGGAAACATGGGCAGAGTCCTTTTTTTATACAACTCAACTTTTGGAAACTCATTTGATGAAGACAAGTGGTTTGATGGGAGTATGTAGTCACTCCCCCTCGGGGGAGCTGGAGAGGGGTCTGTCTGTTGTCCCTCAAAGTACTGGCATAAAAAAAGGGACTTCGCCAAGTCCCAACCTTTTGTTAACCTTAAATCTAATACTATGAAAAACACGATGCAAAGATATGGACTATTTGTCAATTATGCAAGGATATTCCGTAAAAGGTGGTGTATTCGATACACTTTCTTGACATAAATCAATCGTTTCGGGCCGGAAACATGGAAAAAACAGCCAATTCCTGTATTTTTTTAGCCTTTTATTTTTTTATTCTTAAATAATTTCGTACCTTTGCCGCGACTTTAAGAAAACAACATTCTGGTAAAGAAGGATTCCGACATGATGTCGGGATTCTTTCTTTTTGAATTGTCAATAAATCGAAAATCGAAAATTTTTAAAACGAAAATAACTATGGCTTATATGTCACAAGAGGGCTACGACAAGATGGTAGCCGAACTACAGCGCCTGGAAGGCGTGGAACGTCCGAAAGCCTCGGCAGCCATTGCAGAGGCCAGGGACAAGGGCGACTTGAGTGAAAACTCAGAGTATGATGCAGCGAAGGAGGCCCAGGCCCGTCTGGAAGACAAGATCAACCAGATGAAGCTGGCCATTCAGGATGCCAAGATCGTTGATACTTCACGTCTGAGTACTGATTCGGTACAGATACTGACCAAGGTGGAGATGACCAATCTGGCGACGAAGTCGAAGATGAGCTACACCATCGTCAGCGAGAACGAGGCCAACCTGCGTGAGGGTAAGATCTCCATCAAAACCCCCATCGCTCAGGGACTGCTGGGCAAGAAGGTGGGCGACGAGGTGGAAATCAAGATTCCACGCGGCACCATCAGCCTGCGCATCGACAACATCACACTGGCATGAACCAAATCGTAGGTAATATGGCATCAATTTTCAGTAAGATCGCAGCTGGCGAGATTCCCAGCTACAAGTGCGCCGAAGACGAGCAGTTCTATGCTTTCCTCGACATCAATCCGCTGGTGAAGGGTCACACGCTGGTGATTCCCCGCCGCGAAGTAGATTACATCTTTGACATGGACGACGACGAGTTGGCTGCCTTCCAGCTCTTTGCCAAGCGCGTGGCACTCGCCGTCGGCAAGGCGTTCCCCTGCAAGAAGGTGGCACAGGTGGTGCTCGGCCTCGAAGTGCCGCACGCACACATCCACCTCATTCCCATGCAGTCGGAACAGGATGCCGACTTCCGTCGTGAGAAGCTGAAGCTCACCACAGAAGAGTTTCAGGAGATTGCAGCAAAAATAAGAGAGGAGTTCGTTTGAACTCCTCTCTTATTTCTTCCGAGCTCCTGAACTCCTGAACTCCCGAACTCCTGAACTCCTGAATCAGATAAACTCATCACCATATTTGATCTGTACCTCGTTCACGTATTTCCTGATGAGTGCCGACGAGTCGCTGCGCTTGCAGATCAGCAGCACGTTATCCTTCTCTGCCACGATATAGCCATCGAGACCGTTGATGACCGCCAGATGATCCTCCGGCAGTTTGATGACGTTGTTGCGGCTGTCCTCGATGATGACCTGTGAGTTCACGATGACATTGTCACCCTCGTTATGGCTCATGCACTCATAGACGCTGTGCCACGTGCCCAGGTCAGCCCATCCGAAGTCACAACGCATCACGAAGACCTTCTCTGCCTGTTCCAGCAGTCCGCTGTCGATGGCGATGTTAGGCAACGAGGCGTAGTTGCGCTCAATGAAGTGCAGCACCTGCTCGTGGGTATAGGTATGGCCGTCGCATAGCTCGGGACTGAAGATCTCGAAGAACATCTTTTTCAGACACTGCCGCAGGTGAGGAGCGCCGGCTATCAGGAGACCGGTATTCCACAGGAACTCGTTGCTCTCGACAAACATCTTGGCAAACTCACGCTCCGGTTTCTCCGTAAACGACTGCACATAGAAGACATTTGTTTCCGGCTGGTACTCGCCCATCTGGATATAGCCGTAGCCCGGCTCCGGACGGGTTGGCTTCACGCCCATGGTCAGCACGATGTTGTGAGCATCCACGATTCCCAGACCCTTGATGACGTCATCGCCGAACACCTCGTCGTTCAGCACAATCTGGTCGCTGGGCGTGATGACGATGCAGGCATCCTCTACCCTACGCTGTATGTCGATGGTCGCCCATGCCACGCTGGCCGCCGTGTTGCGGTTCACCGGCTCTATCATCAGGTTCTCTTCCGACAGCTCGGGCAACTGTTCCCTTACCAGCGGTGCATACTCACGATTGGTACAGATATAGATGTTTTCCGGAGGCAGGATGCGTGCAAAGCGGTCGAAGGTCGATTGTATCTGCGTACGACCCGTTCCAAAGAAATCGATGAATTGTTTAGGTTGCTTGTCACGGCTGTATGGCCAGAGTCGGCGGCCACGTCCGCCTGCCAGTATGATGCAAAAATGCTTGGGGTTTTTCTTCATTTGCTGTAATAGATTTAGCGTTTCAGTGTTGCAAAGGTACGAATAAGTGAGCAAAATACCAAATTAATTTGATTTTTATTTTGTTTTTTGCTCACTTATTCGTACCTCTGAGAATGCTTCTCGAAAGTACTTTCGTTCGAAAAAACAAAAAAAGTTTTACTTTCCTTTTGTTTTTTGCTCACTTATTCGTACCTTTGCAGCGCAAAAGCCCAGATGGCGGAATCGGTAGACGCGCTGGTCTCAAACACCAGTGGGGCAACCCGTGCCGGTTCGAC
>CAJOQT010000125.1 GCA_905236875.1 uncultured Prevotella sp.
CGGGACTCGAACCCGCACAGCCATTCCTGGCCAAGGGATTTTAAGTCCCTCGTGTCTACCATTCCACCATCGCGGCTGATTTCTGGAGTGCAAAAGTAATGCTATTTATTGGAAATGCCAAAAGATTTGCACTTTTTTAAGAATTTGGGGACAACGGACAAAGACGCACTACCTGTTAGTGACGGAGAGGAGTCCGCCCGCTGTTTCGTATCGGGCATGATAGGTATATAGGCGCTGCCCGTCGTTGCTGGTGCCCGTAACGAGGGCATAGGTACGATTGCACTTGGCGCATGTCACGCTCAGTCCGTTCGAGGAAAAGGAGAGTGGTGCATGGCGAGTGCTGCCATTCTCCAGACAGTATCGGCATTGTCGGTCGTAGGCTACGTAGAGGTAAGGGGAGTCGTTGGCTGTCGCTCCGAAGAGGCATCCGATGATGAGGCTGTTGTCGGCTCCCATGCTACGTACGCTGTTGTTCTCGCGGTCGGTGGTCAGCAGAATTCTCTCCGTCTCCTTTCCGTTGTTGGATGTCATGTCTAATTGCCAGGCTCCCTGACGGTTGGTGGCTTCCACGATGACAAACGCATTGGAGTTTTCGCGTAGTCGGGTGAGCAGGCTGGCGGGATGGAGTGAGGTGTTGAAGGTGAAGCTGACGGGGTACTCCATGCTATACTCCTGTTCCGCGTTGTCACAACCAGTCAGCAGCAGTGCCAGAAGGAGCAGCGTAGTGGTCAGGCTGTATCTTTTCATCGTCCCAACAGCTTGTTTTCTGCAGCAGTGACTCGCTCGAAGGTAAAACCTTCAAATACATTCTGCATTAGCGCCTCGATACGGTCGTTGCAGAGGTTACCAATGGAGCCTTCGTGGGTGTGGTGTATCTGCTTGTCTGCCTGGAACGTGCCGGCCTCGATGTCGAGACCCACCTTCTTATAGGCATCGCGGAAAGGCATACCTTCAGCAGCAAGCCTGTTGACTTCTTCAACGCTGAACATGGGATCGTACATCGGATTGTCGAGGATGTGTTCGTTGACCTCAATCTTATTAATAATGTACGCGCACATCTGGAGGCAGTCCTTCAGTTCGTCGAAGGCAGGCAAGAAGACCTCCTTGATAATCTGCAGGTCGCGGAAATAGCCGACGGGCAGGTTGTTGATAATCAGTGTTACCTGTTGGGGCAGGGCCTGTAGCTTATTGCACTTGGCACGTATAAGCTCGAAGACGTCCGGATTTTTCTTGTGGGGCATGATGCTCGACCCCGTCGTACATTCCTTGGGAAGCTTAACGAACGAGAAGTTCTGGGAGTTGAAGAGACAGGCATCAAAGGCCATTTTTGCCATCGTGCCTGCGATGGTGGCTATGGCGAAGCCCACGTTACGCTCCATCTTGCCACGTCCCATCTGGGCATATACCACGTTGTAGTTCATGGAGTCGAAGCCCAGCAGCTCTGTCGTCATCGTGCGATTCAGGGGGAACGAAGAGCCATAGCCGGCTGCCGAACCCAACGGGTTGCGGTTGGTCATCTTGTAGGCGGCCTGCAAGAAGAGCATATCGTCGCAGAGGCTCTCTGCATAAGCGCCAAACCATAGTCCGAAGGAACTGGGCATCGCTACCTGAAGATGGGTGTAGCCTGGCATCAGCACGTGTTTGTACTGTTCGCTCTTGGCTATCAGCTCGTCGAACAGCACCTTCACCTCATTGGCTATCTCCATGAGTTCGTGACGTGTGAAGAGCTTGAGGTCGAGCAGCACCTGGTCGTTGCGTGATCGTCCGGAGTGGATCTTCTTGCCCATGTCACCCAGCTTGCGTGTGAGCATCAGCTCAACCTGTGAGTGCACGTCCTCGATGCCATCTTCGATGACGAACTCACCACGCTCTGCCGTAGCGTAGATGTTCTTCAGCTCCTCCAGCAACAGCGGCAGTTCGTCGCTACCCAGCAGTCCGATGCTTTCAAGCATGGTGATATGGGCCATCGAACCCAGTACGTCGTATTTGGCCAAGAAGAGATCCATCTCACGGTCTCGTCCAACGGTGAACCGTTCTATTTCGGCATTCACCTCAAAGTTTTTTTCCCAAAGTTTCATCTATGCTATTTCCTGTTTACGAATTTCCTATTTTCGATTTTTCAGACCAGCGAGAAACGACGGCATTGCCAATCGTAAATCGAAAATCATACATACGGTATTTGCGCCAGTGCGTCGGCAATCTTTTCCAGCCCGTCTTGCAGCGGTCCGCTCACCATGCCCTTGAGCATGAAGGGAATCTCGGCCTTCAGCGTCAGCTTCATCTTGCTGGTGGTCTCCGTGACGGGAAGCACCTGGATCCACAGATTGAAGGGCAGGGGAGACTGGGCTGTCTCAAACTTGACACACTTCGGCTCCTCGCGCTCACAGATACGGAGGGTGATAACACCCACGGGGTCTGCCGAAATACTCACGGAGTCCTTGTCGAACTTAAAGTCCTTAACTTTATCTTCAGGTACACGGTCACGTACCTTTTCCAGATTGCTCAAATCGCTCAGGTTACGATAGACGGCTGCCTGAGGATAGGGGATCTGTCTGATGCTACTTTCAAATTTTGTCATAGGTAGCCCCTCTCTTATCCCCCCAGGGGGGAGGCCGTAACGGGGGTCGGGCCTTTGTAAAATATTATTTAGACCACTCACTGGGGTTTTTGCGCCACTCCTTGAGAACGTCAATTTCTTCGGGCTTGATGTAGCCTGTAGCTGCTGCCTGCTCAATGACGGCAGCATAGTCGCTCAGTGTGACGAGTTGCACGCCAGCCTCCTTGAAGGCTTCTTCGGCCACAGGGAATCCGTATGTGAAGCTGGCTACCATACCGATGACCTCACAGCCGTATTCACGCAGTGCTGCCACGGCCTTCAGACTGGAGCCGCCTGTCGAGATAAGATCTTCCACGACGACGACCTTGGCACCTTTCCTGATTTCACCTTCTACCTGGTTTCCCATACCGTGGTCCTTGGGCTTCGGACGGACATAGGCGTAGGGCAGTCCCAGCTCGTCTGCCACCAGCGCACCCTGTGCAATGGCTCCCGTCGCTACACCAGCGACGGCTTCTGCCTCGGCGAAGTGCTCTTGGATGGCATGACACAGCTCCAGCTTGACAAACGAACGTACATCAGGAAAAGACAGCGTCTTCCGGTTGTCTGTATAGATGGGCGATTTCCAGCCGGAAGCCCATGTAAAAGGGTCTTCGGGCTGTAGCTTGATGGCCTTGATGCGAAGCAGCTTGTCTGCAAAAAACTTCTTGATGGTATCCATGTCTCTTAAAATTTCTGGCAAAGTTACTATTTTTTCCTTCCTTCTCCAAGCTTTCCGACATTTTATTTACGAGCTACATATAGCCTAACCAGCGGAGGATGTCATTAAGATTGGCGATGACCATGAGGAGGATGAGCAGTCCAAAGCCAACATACTCTGCCTTGATGAGGAAGTCCTCACTGGGCTTGCGTCGTGTGACGATCTCATAGCAGAGGAAGAGCACGTGTCCGCCGTCGAGTGCTGGTATGGGCAGGATGTTCATGAAGGCGAGTATGATGCTGAGGAAGGCAGTCATCTCCCAGAATCGGTGCCAGTCCCACTGTGCAGGGAAGAGGCTTCCGATGGCTCCGAAGCCTCCGAGCGACTTGAATCCCTTGGGCGTGAAGACGTACTTCAGGTCGCTGACATACGACACCAGTGTCTGTGCTCCATGTGCGATGCCTGCAGGTATGCTGGAGAAGATGTTATAGTCGATATGGCGTTCCTGGTAGTTCCGATAGGGGTTCTCAAAGATAAGGCCTATTCCAAGACGGTCTTTCTCGAGTTTCGTCAGCTGTACGGAAACCGTGTCGGGCTTGTCGGCACCCTCATGCTGGACGACAATGGTTGCCGTAGGCAGCACAGTCTGGGCATCCTTCTGGCTGTTATACACGTCCTCCATGATGCCGACCTGATCTGTAATTTCGTTCCATGAGTCAACGGCGTGGCCATTGACCGCCAATACCACGTCGCCCTGTCGTATGCCAGCCTTCGCTGGGTTAGAACCGGGTATGACGCTATCGACGACGGCTGGCATGAAAGGCATGGCGAAGGCTGGTGAGCCACTGATCATATCGAGTAGATCGAGATTGCCGGGTGTGCTGATTTTTACTTCCTTGCCACCACGTAGCACGGTAACCTCTTTGGCTGTAGAGACGGCGCGCAGTGCATTGCTGAGGTGTGAACCCCACTCAAGTGACTTGATGCTGTCGCCGTCGGCAGCGATGATGATGTCGTGGTCCTGAAATCCCAGTGCCTTGGCCTCTTTGTTGAACTTCATACCGAGCTCGGTATTGCTGGCTGGTATATAGGTGTCGCCCCACCAGAAGAGCACCATGGAGTAGATGAACAATGCCAGAAGGAAATTGACGAGCACTCCTCCGATCATGATGAGCAGTCGCTGCCATGCGGGTTTTGAACGGAACTCCCAGGGCTGCTCAGGCTGTGCCATCTGTTCTTTGTCGAAACTTTCGTCAATCATTCCTGCTATCTTGCAATAGCCGCCCAAGGGTAACCAGCCGACACCATAGGTGGTATCGCTGTTTTTGGGCTTGAACTTAAACAGGCTGCCCTTCCATTTCCAGATACTTGGGTCGAAGAACAGGTAGAACTTGTCAACGCGTACTCCGAAGAGCTTGGCGAAAAAGAAGTGGCCTCCCTCATGCAGCAGCACGAGGATTGAGATGGCCAACATGAACTGTAATACTCTAATTAAAAATACTTCCACCTTGAATTATTTTACTATTTTACTATTTACTATTTCACTATTCTATTTCACTATTTTACGATTCCAGCAGTCCTGCGGCAATGCGACGGGCCTCGGCGTCAGTGGCTACGTAGATGTCGTAGTCGGGGTTGAGCGAGAAGGTGCAGCGCTGCATGGTCTGCTCGATAATGTCGCTCATCTGCAGGAACGAGCAGCGGTCCTCGAGGAAGGCACGGTTGACAACCTCATTGGCAGCGTTAACGATGCAGGGCATGTTGCCTCCCTGCCGAATGGCCTCGAAAGCGAGTGCCAGACAACGGAACTTCTTGAGGTCAGGCTCGAAGAATTCTAAAGGAGTCCTGAACAGGTCGAGACGTTCGCCGCTGAGGGGCAGTCTCTGTGGGAATGAGAAGGCATATTGGATGGGCAGACGCATGTCGGGTACTCCCAGCTGTGCCTTTACCGCTCCGTCCAGGAACTGTACGGCGGAATGGACGATGCTCTGCGGATGGACGAGCACCTGTATCTGACGGGCATCGACACCGAAGAGCCATTTCGCCTCGATGACCTCGAAGCCTTTGTTCATCATCGTGGCCGAGTCGATGGTAATCTTGGCACCCATATCCCAGGTAGGATGGCGCAGGGCATCGGCTTTTGTCACACTGGCCAGCTGTTTCATCGACAGTTGGCGGAAGGGACCACCGGATGCTGTCAGGAGTATCTTCTCAATGGGGTTGTCGTCTTCACCTACAATGCTCTGGAAGATGGCAGAGTGTTCGCTATCGACCGGCAGGATGGGGGTGTGGTATTCTTGTGCCAGCTGGCATATCAGCTCTCCTGCCACGACAAGTGTCTCCTTATTGGCCAGTGCAATGGCCTTACGGGAACGAATGGCATGGATGGTAGGTGAGAGACCGGCGAAGCCCACCATGGCAGTTAGCACCATGTCGATGGGGTCGGCCTCCACAATCTCGTCAAGGGCACGTACACCGGCATATACCTTGATGTCTGGCAGGTCGTCAAGCAACCCCTTCAACCGATCGTAGTGTTGCTCGTTGGCAATCACAACAGCCGCAGGGCGGAACTTGCGGGCCTGTTCTGCCAGCTGTTCCACACGGTTGTTGGCTGTGAGTGCATATACCTCATACAGGTCGTTGTGCTCTTCTATCACCTGTAAGGCCTGAGAGCCGATGGAACCTGTAGATCCGAGGATACATATTTGTTTTTTCTTGTTCATTTCTTATTTAGGTTGCTAAAGAGTCATGAGTCCTTCTGGAATATTCATCTTTATTTCTCTTTTGTGGGTGTCAATGCTCTCGATGAGTTCGTCGTTAGCAGGAATGAGTCGTCCGTCCTCCAGTTCAAAGAGCAGGTTGGCCGTTGTGTCGTCGATGGTAGCAATGTTACCGACGGTAAGCCCATCGGGCATGCTGACAATACTGAAACCTATGAGACTGGCGAGTGTCGGTTGCTCATCCTCGGGGGTTAGTGTGTGTGGGAACCATACGTCACAGTTGGTAAGCTCGGAGGCCTGCTGCTGGGTGTCGATGTTGCAGAACTTAACCAGTGCTATCGTGTCACTACGGAACCGATATTCCTCCATGAAGAAAGGTACCAGAATGCCGTCGATCTCGAGGATGAGGTAGTCAGACTCGACACGGTCGAAAACGTCATCTGTCAGGTGAAACGACACCTCGCCTTTCACGCCGTGCACCTTTCCTATGCGTCCAATCTTGTAACAGTCTTCTTTTCTGATCATGGTCTTGTTTTTGGGAGGCTCATGAGACTCATGGGGCTTATATGGCTCATGGGACCTCTGGGACATTATACTATTCTCGTTCTATTCTGGCACCTAACGCGTTGAGGCGTTCCTCAATGTGTTCGTAGCCACGGTCTATCTGTTCTATATTATCAATACGACTGCATCCCTTGGCACTCAAGGCGGCGATAAGCAGGGCGATACCAGCACGGATGTCGGGACTTGACATGCGCTGGGCACGTAGTGTCACCTTACGGTCGTGCCCCACAACGACAGCGCGGTGCGGGTCACAGAGAATAATCTGCGCTCCCATATCAATCAGCTTATCGACAAAGAACAGGCGACTCTCAAACATCTTCTGATGGATGAGTACTGAACCGCGAGCCTGTGTTGCCACCACAATAAGCACACTGAGCAGGTCGGGTGTCAGACCTGGCCATGGCGCATCAGCCAGTGTCATGATGGTGCCGTCAATGAACGTGTCAACGACCAAGTGTTTCTGATGGGGAATGAAGAGGTCGTCGTCCTCCACCTGTATCTGGACACCCAGCCGCCGGAAGGCATCAGGTATGATACCCAGGTGCTGCAAGGCAACATCTTTAATGCGGATGCCGTCACCCACCATAGCTGCCATGCCGATAAAGGAACCAACCTCTATCATATCGGGCAGGACCCGGTGACGGGTGCCATGCAATTGTTCTACGCCATGAATGGTCAGCAGATTAGAGCCGATGCCCTCTATCTGTGCACCCATTGCGTTGAGCAAACGGCAGAGTTGCTGGACATAAGGCTCGCAGGCCGCATTGTAGATGGTGGTGGTGCCTGTGGCAAAGACCGCTGCCATGACGATGTTGGCAGTACCTGTCACGCTGGCCTCGTCGAGCAGCATGTAGGTGCCCTTTAGACTTGATGTCTGAGAGACGAAAATCTCATAGACATTACGTTCAGGAACATGTCGGAACTTGGCTCCCAAGGCCTTGAAGCCGAGGAAATGGGTATCGAGACGACGTCGTCCGATCTTGTCACCCCCGGGCTTCGTGATGACCGCCTTGCCCATACGTGCCAGCAGTGGACCTATCATGAGCACACTGCCACGCAGGGTTGCACACTTCTGGACAAACTCGTCGCTCTCCAGATACGACATGTTCAAGTTGTCGGCCTGAAAGGAATAGGAGCCCCTCCCAGACCCCCCTTGGGGGGGTGAAGGAAGCGCTGCTCTCCCCCCCAGGGGGGGGGCGGAGGGGGCTTTTTGCACCTTTACACCGATGTCTTTCAGCAGTTGGATGAGGTTATTGACATCGCGAATGTCTGGAATGTTCTCAATAATAACTGGCTCACTTGTCAGAAGTGTAGCACAGATTGCCTGAAGAGCCTCGTTCTTGGCTCCCTGGGGGGTGATGGTTCCTTGTAGCGGATGACCGCCTTCAATAATAAATGCTGACACCTAATGAGATTTACGATTTACGGATTTACGATTTAGCGCTTACGCTTTCCGCGCTTGCTTTCAGTTCCATGTTGCCCACCATCGATACGGTCGAAGTGGAAGGTTGTGGGGTCTATCTGAATAGCTCCGTTGGTAAAACGGGCCAGGTCGTCGGCAACCTTCTCATTATCCATAGAACCATGTCCCCACGTCATAAGGTCACGCTTCATCTGATTGGCAGTGAGGCGAACCAGCTCGTCACGTTCTTCGTCGGCCGGCATCGTCTTCAGCCTCTCGAGCAGTTCCGTAATCAGTTTGCCATAATAACGGGGATAGGCCTGACTGTCGCTCTTTCCAGCCTTCAGAGGCTGCGGCTTGGTATGTATTTTCTCTGCCTCGCTTACATCATACGGCCAGTCAATGTCAAGTTCACGACGGCTCATCAGATACAGATGATCCCATAGCGTCTGCTTGGCATCTGCATTCTCCAGAACCTGTGGGTTCTTGTTTTCCATCAGTCGGATGATGGTTTCGGCAGCACGCTGGCGTTCCTCTTTGGTAGGGAGCGACACAGCAAGGTCAACCATTTTCTGCACTTCGCGTCCATATTCGGACATCAACAACACGTCACGCTGCGTGTTATAGTCTAAACCTTTGATATTCACCTTTGTTATTTACTATTTACTTGTTTTTGATTTTATCATTCACAGCAACGGCTTGGCTTGTTTGGCCACAAAGTCCTTCAGGTAGAAAGGCACGAAATAGGCCACATCCTCAAACTGGCTGTTTAGGAAACAACGCTCTGCCAATGGCTGCATCCATTTGGCTAATGGCTCTATCCCCTCCAGCAGATGTGCATGAGGATGATTGATGATATCCATACACTTGGCGGCTCCATTGCCAAAGAAATAGACCTCATGCTCTTCAAGCCAAGGCAGGTAGGTGTCGGCTGTCACCACGTCTGCCTGTACTTCACGTACAGGGTGCAAGGCACGGTTGTAGATACCTGCATAGACTTCCATTCTTCGGGCGTCAAGCATCGGACACAGCAACGGCTCGGCAGCAGTGCCGTCAACAGGGATACGCTCTCCTAAAAGGAGAGGCACGCAGAGCAGTTCGAGCGTTGGAACGGCCAGGAGCTTTAGGTTGCGAGCATAGCAGATGCCCTTTGCCATTGATACACCGATACGCAGACCGGTATAGGAGCCCGGGCCGCAGCTGACCGCAACGGCATCGAACGGAATGGCATGGTTATCGGTAAACGAGATGGCCTCATCGGCCATCGTCCCCAGACGTTCGGCATGACTCATCCCGCCACGCTCTGCCTGATCGTATATACACTGACCGTTCTCGCTGACAGCCACGCTACACACGTCAGTGCTCGTCTCTATATGCAGTATGCAAGCCATTTCTTTCTGTTCGTATCGTTTGCAACGTGCAAAGGTACGCAAAAATCTCTCAATCCATGCATGTTTCAGAGAAATTAACTTCTTTCAGAGCCAGCCTTACCTCCGAAAGTGGATATACATCGGACTTTGCAACGAAAAAACAAAAAAATATTTGGTATTTTGCTTACATATTTGTAACTTTGCAAGCGTAGCATATAATTATCAGAAACTTGAAACTATAAATTATTAAGGTATGAACAAGAACGAGAAATTTGTCATCACGATCAATCGTGAATTGGGTAGTGGCGGCCGTACCGTCGGCGAGAAGTTAGCAGCAAAGTTGGGTGTTCCCTTCTACGACAAGGCACTCATCAAGGGACTGACGAAAAAGTATCACCTCACAGTGGAGGAAGTCGAGCGTTTGAAAGGCCGCAGCCACAGCTGGTGGGCAGATTTCAAGCGGGCCTTGACCCTTGGACAGAATGCCAACGACTATCACTATTTCCAGGTGTCAATGTATGACGAGCCTGATTTGTTGACTACCGACGAGATGTTCAAGGCCGAAAAGGAAATTCTGTTGGGCATCGCAGAAGATGAGTCATGTGTTATTGCAGGACGTTCCGGCTTCTATATACTGCGCAATCATCCCAACCACTTGAGTGTCCTCATTCAGGCGTCAATGGAGCACCGCATTGAACGGGTCATGAAGAAGCAGGAGTTGAGTCGCGAAGAGGCCATCAAGGCCATCAATAAGGTTGACAAGATGCGTGAGAACTATGTCAACCAATATACAGGCACTTCCCGCTATGACACCCGAAACTATGACCTTGTCATCAAGATGGATGGCAAGACCGAGGACGAGGTGGCAGACCTGATTTACTCATATATTTCATAACAATACAGAAAACATGAAGACTGTTAGACTATGGATGACAGCCGTCGTCCTTGCCCTTTGTGGTGTTTGTCAGACTGCACAAGCCGCCGATATAGACTACAGACACTTGGAGCCGCTGAAGTTAAAGACGCCAGAAATGGTGCCAGGACTGAAATGTGGTGAGATGACGATGGATTATCGTACGAGACGGTCTATAAGCACACTGACAATACCGGCAAGTGCCAGCACCGGTATGGAAAAGTACCGGTTGACGTGGATGCGTACCAATCCTGGCGTGGAGCCTTATAAGGTAATGGACGACTTGACATTTGTCGGTGTGCCACTCTTCGTGGCGGGTATCATCGCCAAGAGCGAGAAGAAATCGTTCCGACAGAACGATGGATCGAAACATGTGCTGCTCACCGACTTCAAGACACGTATCGACGACTATACGCAGTTCTTCGGACCAGCCATGACGGTAGGTCTGAAGGTGGGAGGCGTTGAGGGTCGTTCCGACTGGGGCCGTCTGCTGGCCAGTGCCGGTATGTCGTATGCCATCATGGCCGGCTTTGTCAACGGAATCAAATACACTGCTAAGGAGATGCGCCCAGACGGAAGTTCTGCCAATTCATGGCCTTCAGGTCATACCGCCACCTCGTTTGTTGGTGCCACCATCTTACACAAGGAGTATGGTATGACTCGTTCGCCTTGGTATTCTGTTGCGGGCTATGGCGTGGCAACTGCCACAGGTGTGATGCGGGTATTGAACAACCGCCACTGGGTGAGCGACGTACTCTCGGGTGCAGGTATAGGTATCATGTCGGGTGAGTTGGCATACGCCTTGAGCGACGTCATCTTCAAGGGCAAAGGTCTGCTACGCAACGACATCTCCGGCGAGCGCAGCATCATCGACCATCCGTCGTTTTTCTCCATCTCAATGGGTATTGGCATGGGATCCAGGGACATGGACTTCGACATGACAAACTTTGAATTCCCTGATGATGAAAACAAAGCCTTCAACCTGAAGTTTGGTGCTTCTACTGTTGTAGGAGCAGAAGGTGCCTATTTCTTCAACAAGTACTTTGGTGTTGGTGGACGTCTGCGTGTATATTCCTCGCCTATCAAAGGATGGGACGGTATTGAAAACTATGCATGGGTCAGCCTTGTTGAGAATCTCCAAAACGACGGCACATTGCCAGAAACCGACTATGAAGCAATGCTATATGGTACAGAAGCTGCTCCCTATCCTCTGATTGACATAGAAAACAGTAAGTTCTTCACCATCCAGAGTGACCACCTGACAGAGTTCTCAGCAGATTTGGGTGTCTATTTCAACTACCCTATTTCCAACAGGTTCGCCTTGGGCAGCAAATTGCTCGTAGGACGCAGCATTATGCAGGAAATCAACTTGCAGGCATCTGTGACAGGCTATCAGAGAGATATTAGTTATGATATTGTCGGTGATGATTTGGTAATCGCTGGCGTAATACCTTTGAATGTGCCCTATACAACGGAGTGGGACTACTTCACCGTAGGTGGTAACAACACGATGAAGGTCGGTACCGGTCTGTCGCTGACCTATGCCTATAAGGACAACTTCGCTTGGAAGGTGTTCCTGGACTACGACTTCAGCAAGAAGACCTACACCATGGAGTATAATCCTGGAGAATACTTCATCGATGCCATTGGCTTGAGAGAGATTTTCAATGAAGCAGCGAATGAGGGTTTCGATATGGCATTGAGTGAAACGCAGCGCATCAAGAAGAACCGCCATACGTTCGTATTTGGCGGCTCATTTGTCATCTCATTCTAACGACCTGACATATTTCCACAACTGACGATAGAACGGGTGGCGCGCCAAAGTGGCAGCGTCACCTATTATTATAAGTTTCATTCGTGCCCTGGTCATGGCAACATTCATACGACGCAGGTCACGCAGAAAACCAATCTGACCAGCGTCGTTGGAACGAACCAGCGAGATGACGATAATATCCCGTTCCTGACCCTGAAAGCCATCAACGGTATTCACAGAGATAAAACGGCGGAAAGGCTTGAAGTATTCCCGTTTCATGAGCATCCGGCGTAGCAGTTGGACTTGTGCCCGATAGGGTGAAATGACCCCCACGTCGATGCGCTCATCCAGCAGACGCTGCTTGCCAATCCGTTCGAAATAGTGCTGTAGGGTGTCGAGTGCCTGTTCCGCTTCCGCCTTGTTGAAAAAGGAAAGACCCTCCCCCTGCCCCTCCCTGTAGGGAGGGGAGTAATTAGCCAGTACGTCATTGTTGGCAGTTCTTGGAGATTCTCCTCCCCTCCCTACAGGGAGGGGTTGGGGGAGAGTCTTCCACTCTATCGCCTTATCAAGGTCAAGAATGCTACGAAACTTAACCTCTGGCGCAGACTCCACTTGACCATTGTAAAAATAGTCGCTGGAGAAACGCATGATGTCTTCGTTCATGCGGTATTGCACTTTCAGCATGGTCACTGCTTCCGGATGTGACTCTATGACACGCTCCATCAGCGTTTTTCCCAAACCGGCCTTCAAGGCTGCGATGCTCTTGACGGTAGGCGGCAGCTGACAATGGTCACCCGCCAGCACGACACGACTGACGCGTCGTATGGGAATCCAACTGGCCGCCTCTAATGCCTGCGCTGCCTCGTCAATGAACAAGGTGCCGAACTTCATGCCCTCCAACAATCGATGGGCAGCACCTACCAGTGTGCAGGCAATGACACGAGCCTCACTGAACAGCTCGCCATTGATGCGAATCTCCAGTTCCGTAGCGCGGCTTTTCAGGCTTTCCAGCTTCTGGTGATATTTCTCGTCACCTCGTTTGCGATGACTGCGCAGGTCGCGGATAGCTTTGCGAAGTGCCCATAACTGGGGATAGTCGGGGTGCGCCTCAAAGCGGCGTTCGTAAGTAAAGCCCAGCATCTTGTCATTGACACGGGTGGGATTACCCAGACGCAGCACATTGACACCACGATCCACCAACTTCTCGGAAATCCAGTCAACGGCCATGTTGCTCTGTGCACACACCAGAACCTGCGGCTCACGCATCAGCGTCTCACGGATAGCCTCAACAAGTGTCGTCGTTTTGCCGGTACCCGGCGGGCCGTGGACAATGGCTATGTCCTTGGCACGTAACACCTCGTTGACTGCACGTTCCTGAGTAGGGTTCAGATAGGGGAAGCGCATGTCCTCAAAGGTAAATGTTCCTACGCGTTGACGGGAAAAGAAGAGGTCGCGCAAATAGCCCAGCCTTCCCTTGGCGCGGATGACGCGGTCAAGGGCATCGAACATACACCGGTAGCTTGTCTCGTCGAACGACAGCTGTATGCCCAGCGTACCCTCCATGCGCTGTAGGTCCAACAGACGCCCGCTGTCAGGAAGGATGACTACCATACGGTCTCCATCGACAAAACTGACCGTAGAGGTAAAAGAAAGATACTTGATTTTCCCATCTGCCCCATGTGCCTCATGTGCCTCATGAGCCTTATGGGTTTCAAAGAAGACTACCGCCTTTCCTGGCTCAAAGTTATGCTCGGTGTCGTCATCGGCCTCCCTATAGATCTCTATTACCAACTGGTTCATGGAGTTGTAGTAAGAACGTCCCAGACGCAAAGGATACCAGGCATCTCCACGACTCACTTTCCGTAGCACACCCATCTCTTCGGTCTGTCTGCGGAAGGCTTCTTTTTCTGCCTGATACTCCAGTTGCAGCAAAAGGCGCTGCTGCGTCAAGGCCTGTATCGCATTCATTTACCTGATGCTTCTGATCCAGTCAAACAACTCGTCAAGGGCATAGTCGCCGCTATGCGAACGGTTCCAGGCCAGCAGGAAGTTTACGTCCTTGCCGGCATTCTGCAATTTCACGGCAAAGGCAACGGGAACGGCAAACGATGTCTCACGGTCTCTGGCACCATGACGGATATACCAGTGGGGAGCTACTTTGGTCTTCTTGTCGCCGATGAATGTCATGGGATTCAGCAGCCGTGCAGCTTCACTGGCATTGCCAAACTCCTCGTCGTCTGCCACATTCAAGGCGTCGAAGGCTGGTGGGGTCTTCAGCGGCTGGGTGGTGACAACATAGTTCAGATAAGTCTCCATGTCCAGGTTGACGATATACTCTCCCTGCTGTCGCTTAGCTTGCGGACGCAGACGGGCTGCGGCTCCCTCATACAAAGAACTACCCTGATTGCCACGGTTGAACAGCTGTGCAGCTGCCTGCATGCGCTCTGTATTGGAGAGCCGGGCACCAGCGTTGATGGGAGGCTTGAAGGCAGCAAGTTCACTGAAGGTGAATCCGATACTGTCGGCAATCACCGCTCCTGCATTCTTGGCTATTTGTGCCGACTTGATAATCTGCCACTTGATGTAGCTGCGGAAGTTGTCTGCCGTCAGGGGTGAGCCGTCTTCAGGGTCCTTGAGTTTCATGGCATTCAGATAGTTCGGATACTGTGCTGCCAGTTCGTTGCTCAGCCGGGCCTGCTGTTCTGTCAGCGAACGGGTATGATTGTTGGTGCAGTTGTACAGCCACTCGTAGGCCATGTCGGCATGCTCCAGGTCTATGAGAGGACAATAACTGATGCAGGCATAGACTTCGTCACTGGTATCGGCTGCCCCCATAGCCTTCAGCATCGGTTCGTAGGCGGGATTGTTTCCCGTCGTCCCCAACAGGGCAGAGAGGGCACCGCCGGCGCTTGTTCCGTTCGTGATGATACGCTCGGCAGAACCTGCCATCTTCTTATCGAACAGACGCAGGTAACGAACGGCAGCCTTCAGGTCGAGCAGGGCCTGACCAGTATAATACGGGGCTGCCTGTCGTGTGGTGGTGTTCCATCCGCGTGTATCGGGTATGGCCACTACATAGCCCTCTGCCAGGGCGCGTCCGGTAGCATCATTGGCTTGTGGTTCGATAGCCGCTATCGCCGTATTGCCTCCCGCGTACGTACGTAATAAGATAGGTGTCTTCTGGTTCGCACCCTTTGGCACATAGACATTCATGTACTGATGGGCAGAATCTTCCACGTTAGTTACATAATACAGGTGTTCGTAAGCTGTATATTCCACGGTCTGACCGTTTGGCATGACCAGACTAAATACCTCTCCTGAGCCGGCATCAAATGTCAGTTTGGGTCCTTTTGCTGCCTGTATGCCTGATAAAGGCATCAAAACCAGCATTGTAATTAGAATCTTCTTCATTTTTATGGGGATTTTTTATGGTTGCAAATATACAACAAATCCTCGTAAGAAACAAAGGAATAAAAATTTTTATACATTTTTTTCAATAAAGTGATACGTAATATTAGAAATATTTGTATCTTTGCAACCGATTTCGGTTATCCAAAACGGAAAACTTTTTGAAGTCGTCAAATGGAAAAGTTATCCAAAATGGAAAACTTTTCATCAGAGAGAGAAAAAATAAACAACTATAAATATTGTACGTAACATAATGGAAATCAAGAATTTTACCATTACAAAGCGAGACGGTTCCAAAGACCGTTTTTCATTAGACAAGATCATGAACGCGATCGTTAAGGCGTTCGAAAGTGTAAACGTGCCCAGTGACCTCAGCACAATTTCTAAGATATTGAGCCACTTGGATATGCACGATGACATCAAGGTGGAGGACATCCAAAACCAAGTGGAAGAGGCATTGATGCGTGAAGGCTATTATCAGGTGGCCAAGTCGTTCATGCTCTATCGCCAGCAGCATTCAGAAGACCGCGAGACACTCGCCAAGCTGCAGTTCCTGTCCGACTATGTAGAGTCGGTGAATGCAGCCACAGGTTCGAAGTATGATGCCAACGCGAACGTGGAGCATAAGAATATCGCCACGCTGATTGGCGAGCTGCCGAAGTCGAGCTTCATCCGACTGAACCGCCGACTGCTTACCGACCGTATCAAGAAGATGTACGGCAAGCCCCTGGCCGACGAGTACATCGACAAGCTGACGCACCATTTTATATATAAGAACGACGAGACGTCGCTGGCCAATTACTGCGCCTCCATCACCATGTACCCCTGGCTCATCGGCGGCACTATCGCCATTGGCGGCAACTCGACGGCTCCCACCAACCTGAAGTCATACTGCGGTGGCTTCGTCAACATGGTATTTATGGTCAGTTCCATGTTGAGCGGTGCCTGTGCCACACCAGAGTTCCTGATGTACATGAACTATTTCATTGGTAAGGAGTTTGGAGAGGATTACTACACCCGTGCTGACGAGGTAGTCGATCTCTCACTGAAGCACCGTACCCTCGACAAGGTCATCACCGACTACTTCGAGCAGATTGTCTATTCGCTGAACCAGCCCACTGGTGCCCGTAACTATCAGGCTGTGTTCTGGAATGTGGCCTATTATGACCGTTATTACTTCGAGAGCATCTTCGGCGACTTCTATTTCCCAGACGGCTCGAAGCCCGATTGGAACGGCCTCTCTTGGCTGCAGAAGCGCTTCATGAAGTGGTTCAATAAGGAGCGCACTAAGACCTTGCTGACCTTCCCCGTTGAGACAATGGCCCTGTTGACCGACAAGAATGGAGAGTGCCTTGACAAGGAATGGGGCGAGTTTACGGCAGAGATGTACTCTGAAGGTCACTCGTTCTTCACCTATATGAGCGACAATGCCGACTCCTTGTCAAGTTGCTGCCGCCTGCGCAACGAGATTACGGACAACGGCTTCAGCTATACGCTGGGTGCCGGTGGTGTATCGACGGGTTCAAAGTCGGTGCTTACCATCAACCTGAACCGTTGCATACAGTATGCCGTCAACCATAAGAAGGACTATCTGGAGTATCTGGGTGAGATCATTGACCTTTGCCACAAGGTGCAGCTGGCCTACAATGAGAACCTCAAGGAGCTACAGGCACACGGCATGCTGCCGCTGTTCGATGCCGGATACATCAACATCGGGCGTCAGTACCTCACCATTGGCATCAACGGTCTCGTTGAGGCAGCCGAGTTTATGGGACTTAAGATCACACCCAACGATGACTACCTGCACTTCGTACAGGGCATCCTCGGACTCATTGAGAAGTACAACAAGCAGTACCGTACGAAGGATGTGATGTTCAACTGTGAGATGATTCCTGCCGAGAATGTCGGCGTGAAGCACGCCAAGTGGGACCGCGAGGATGGCTACTTCGTTCCACGTGACTGCTACAACAGCTATTTCTATGTGGTAGAAGACGACTCGCTGACCATTATCGATAAGTTCAAGCTGCATGGTGCGCCTTATATCGAACACCTGACAGGTGGTTCTGCCCTCCACATGAATCTCGACGAGCATCTGTCGAAAGAGCAGTACCTCCACCTGTTGAAGGTCGCTGCAAAGGAAGGTTGCAACTACTTCACGTTCAACATCCCAAATACTGTCTGTAACGAGTGTGGTACCATCGATAAGCGCTATCTCCATGAGTGCCCTCACTGCCACTCGAAGAACATTGACTACATGACCCGTATCATCGGCTACCTGAAGCGCGTGTCGAATTTCTCACAGCCACGTCAGGAAGAGGCAGCAAGGAGATACTACGCCTCTGGTAAATGCTAAAGTACGCCAATACCGACATTGTTTTTCAGGAGATACCTGACGAGGTGACACTGGCAGTTAACATTTCCAACTGCCCGTGTCACTGTCCTGGTTGTCACAGCCAGTACCTATGGGAAGATATTGGGTTGCCCTTGGACACAGATGCATTAGACAGTTTCATTCGCAAGTATGGCAATGACATTACTTGTATTGCCTTTATGGGCGGTGATGCTGATCCCAAGGGCGTGAATCTTTTGGCACAATACATCCATGAAGAACATCCGGGGTTCAAGGTGGCTTGGTACAGCGGACGGCTTCGCATCCCATCTGCCGTCTGTAAGACTGACTTCGACTACATCAAGATCGGTCCGTTTATCAACCACCTTGGACCCTTGAATAAACCAACCACCAACCAGCGTATATACCGTAAGTCCGAGGAAGGAACATTCGAGGACATCACTTCTGCGTTCTGGAAGAAGTAAGGTGTCTTAAGTTTCGCATTTGCTCCGCTCGGCTTTGCCGCTTTGCTTGCAAAGAACTTGTGGAGTTAAGGGGAGTTAAGGGGAGTTATCGGCCTTTGGCCTCGGGGAGTTCTTGCGTCCCTTTGGTAGCAAGCGGCAAAGCCGAGCGAAGGGACAA
>CAJOQT010000126.1 GCA_905236875.1 uncultured Prevotella sp.
ACTGGGGAATCTTCCTTATCTTCTCAGGCCGCAGTACAGCGATGCCAGGCAGGAAGCGGTAGTCCTTGTAGTTGTTGGTCACAACGAGAATGCTTGCTTCGTCATCGTTCAGAATACGAGATTGGGGAATTGGGCCTTCTCCTGAAATTGCTGAGAGAGCAAAAAAAGCACTGAGCCCCGTTATTCTTGGGCGTCGAATGTGATGTCGCGGCGAATCTTGCTGATGGTATTGGGATGGACGTTTAGGAACGAGGCGATGTCCTGCAAGTCGAGGTGATCCACGATGCCGGGGCAGCGCTGCATCAGCAGGTCGTAGCGCTCACGGGCTGTGGTGCAGTGGAGGTCGAGATAGCGCGAACGGAACTGGCCGAGGAGGTACTCAGCAATAATGGCGCGAAACTTCATCGTCTCCTTGCTCTGGTCGAAGAACAGCTCCAGTTGCTGGCCTGTGACCCTGAGTACACGGCTGGGCATCATTGCCTCGATGGTGGTCTGCGCCGGACGGGCGTAGAGGAATGTGGGATAATCGACCACAAACTCGCCCTCGAACGAGAACCACGTGATGTGCTCCCGATCATCGCTGACGCCATGCTTCACATACTTAAAGCATCCATCGGTGACAAAGGCCAGCCACCGTGCAGGGTCGCCCTCGCGCTCCAGCTGGTCGCCCTTGCGGTAAAAGACCGCCTCGCCCTCCTGCTCGCAGAACTCCCGCAGCGTCTTGAGGTCTAAACTGTTATTGCTGAATCTTTGTTCCATTGTCCGTTATATAATGCCGTCCGTTCTCACTGTTTTCAATGACAAAAGTACAAAATAATTATAAACCAAAGGGCACGAACACCTATAAAAAAAACTAAAATAGCAAGTAATTATGAATTATAAATCATGAATTATGAATTATTTTGTACCTTTGCCCCCCGTTGTAATTAGATTTTTGAAACGTTATGGACGAACGGAACGTGAAGAAGAACTCGTTGAAGGCTTGGGTGCTGGCTGCCCGACCGAAGACGCTGACGGGAGCTGCTGTGCCTGTGCTGATAGGACTCGCGCTGGCTTTTACGGATATGAGGGAGCAGTATGGCGTGGAGTATTTCAGTTGGACGGCGGCACTGCTCTGTCTGCTGTTTGCCGAGGTGATGCAGGTGGATGCGAACTTTGTCAACGACTTCTTCGACTATACTCGTGGTAATGACGATGCAGACCGAAGACTGGGACCGCTACGAGCCTGTACCCAGGGGTGGGTGAGTCTGGATGCCATGAAGCGTGCCATTGCCATGACTACCGTCCTGGCTTGTATCGTGGGACTGCCACTGGCATGGTTCGGTGGGCTGGAGATGGTGCTGGTGGGTGTGCTGTGTGTGCTGTTCTGTTTCCTATATACGACACATCTGTCGTATATGGGGCTGGGCGACGTGCTGGTGCTATTGTTTTTCGGTATTGTACCCGTGTGCGTGACCTATTATATACAGTTGCATACACTGACCTGGCAGGTGTTTCTGGCATCGGTGGCCTGTGGCTTGGTAGTCGATGGGCTGCTTGTCGTGAACAACTATCGCGATCGTGACAATGACCGCGAAGACGGCAAACTGACATTGGTGGTGAGGCTGGGCGCACAAAAGAGCCGCTATGCCTTCCTGTTGTTGGGCGTGGTGGCTACGTTGACAGGTGTGGTGTTTTGGCTGAACGGTCATCTGCTGGCCTTCGTGCTGCCGTTCATTTTCCTTGTGCTACACTTCTATACCTACTTGAAGATGGTTCGTATCAACCGTGGACGCGAACTGAATGCTTGTCTGGGCGAGGCTGCACGCAACATCCTCGTCTATGGCCTCTGTGTAGTGGTGGGGCTGCTGGTGGGGTGATTGTTCATGATGAATAGATTGTCAATTGAAGTACCACCATGCAACGGCGATGGCAGCAAGGACGATGATGCTGATGATGGTCTTGATGAGACAGCGCGCTGCCTTCTTGACGGCAATGAAGCCAATGACCAGCAGCACGAGGATGATAACGTAGTGTATGTAGTCAGAAAAATGATCCATAAGACTTATAACCTTTCAACTTTTTTACTTTTTTACCTTTCAACCTTTTTTTTCTTAACAACGAATTTACTGCGAGCACTCGTGGGTCTTCGACAAATCTCACGAATGAAACGAATTTATGCTGCGCAGTATTCGATAAATTCGAAAAAAATCGTCTGAGCGGAAATATAAAATTCGTTTCATTCTTGCGTCCCGTTGGTAGCAAGCGGCCGCTCGACGCTTGCGGCGCTTATTCGAGCTTGCGAGTCTTAAGAAAGCCGAGCGCGTTAAATTCGTTGTCGTAAAAAAACATGCGAAGTTGTACCTTTAATTAATTCAGGAAGTTCCACGATAGCCCGAAGCGCAGCACACCCTTGTTCATGGGGTAGTGGGGCGTTAGGAAGTAGTCGCGAGTACCACTACCGGCGTTTACGTGGCTGTACATGATGAAGAAACGGGTACGCTTCAGGTGCATGTTGGCATAGACATCAACGAAGGGATAGTTGCCCAACTCCACGCGGCTCTCGTCGTTCTGCTGAATGGCATACTGGTTGAGCTGCGGACAGAAGTCGGGGGCGTAGTACTTGGTGAAGTAAGTAACGTCGCCACCCAGTTCGACAGTCAGCTGCCGCACAATCTTGAACTTCAGGTAGAGGTTGCTGAAGATGTTGAGTGTTGGCAATGGCAGCACATCCTTATTGGTGGAGTTCTGGTAGGTAATGATGTTGTCCCAGTTGAGGATGCCCAGTCGGAAGTTCTGGCGCAGCTGTGCCGTGAGCAGGTTGATGGCTCCGTCATGCTGTAGGGACGAAGCGGTCATGTTCGTACGTCCGGTGCTACTGGCATCATAGCTCATGCCGAAGTAGGCGTAGTTCTTGATTTCCTCGACGGCGACGCGCAGCTGCGTCTTGGTCTTGGGATAGCTGAAGAGTCCCTCAATGCGCAGGCGTGTCTCGCTCTCCAAGTCCTGGTCCCACCAGAGGTGCTTGGAGTGGTAGTGTTCCTGGAAGAATACAGGCACCGAACGATGCAGGAAAGCATTGGCTGCCAGTTGCACGGTATCGCCAAACAGTGGGAAGTTCAGGTCGGTGTTGAAATCGACGTGCAGATCACCTGCATTGGCTCCTGCCACGCCAGCCTCAACGGTCAGTCCGTAGTGGAGCGTCCGTCCCTGTGTCTTGATGATCTGTCCGCCGATGTTCACGGCATGCTCCGTCCATCGTTCCATGGTGGAATATGTCTGCCCGGTTACGGTGTCAGGCATCTCGTACCGTCGGAACTCATGGCTGGCAAAGACCTTCAGGCCTGCTTTGGCATATTTGTTGAAGCCTTCAAGCAGGGCGATGGCAAAGGTGTTCTTGACAGACAGGTGGCGGGTCTTGTCGTAAATGGAATCACCGCTATAGACGCCTTCGTCGTTGGTGTTGTAGAAGGAACGTGCATAGTAGTTTTCCGGTGTGTCGTAGGCCTGGTAGATACGCTTGTAGTTGTTGAGGTCCAGCGTGTGAATGATGCTGGTGACGGGCACGTACTCCAGCTTCATCGTGGCGTCGATGGAGTCCTGCCGCGCTTCTTCGGCCAACAGACTGTCGCGTTTCTCGTGGCTATCGACGGTAATGCGTGTGTTGTCTGTAGGCACCGTGAGACTATCCGTCGGCAAGTCACCGGCAATGGCAGCGTCGTCAGGTCGTCCCTGTGCTGTCACTCTTTCGCCTGGTCGTCTGCCTCTGGGAACGTCGGCACCTTCAGGATTGTTACGTAACTCGTTCTCCCTCTTGGAGGCATTGGCAAACTGACGTGCCTTGAGTTCTTCCTCCGTCATCTTGACCTTGCGGTAGAATCCTATATTATAACGGTGACTGAGCAGAAAATGCTGGTTGTCGTTGCGGTTCCAGTTCTGACTCAAAACGGTGGGAATCTCGTCTTCAGTAAAGGTTTCGGTGATGCTCTCAGGGTGGGTGATGAAGTCGTCGTCAGTGATGCCTCCGTTTTCTGATGCCTTCTGGTGATAGTTGGAGAAGATGGTATGCAGCTGGTAACGGTCACCAATATAGGAGGCGTAGAGCGATGTGCCGAAGTGGGATGCCGCCTGGTTGCTGTAGTAGCCGCTGGCGTATGCATAGTTCAGGTCGAAGCCGATGCCCAGCCGTTTGCTTACATTGACGGCAAACTTCGCCTCGAAGTGGTCTTCACCGTTCTGCTTGTCGCCGCAGTTGTCGTAGGTGATGTTGGTGATAGGTGACAGCGTGTTGGTGAAGTGGAAGTCTTCCGGCTGCTTCATGACCCAGCTGTAGGGCTGGACAAAGTAGAACTCCTCCGTCTGTGGACGGTCAATGAAGATACGGCTCAGGCGGGCGGTGTAGTTATTACCCGTAGTGTTGTACTCACCATACAAACCCGTGTTGAAGATGGTATTCATGAAGAGGTGGGGTACCGTGTCAACGACGGCAGGTGTGATGTCGCCAAACCTCCGGTCGATAGTCCACACATGCATGCCCAGAGGAATCTCCTTGTCGTCCCCTTTCTTGTTTTTGCTGTGCTTGTCAAAGGCATTGCCGCCACTCTCGTTGCGCCTTGTGACGTTTCCGTCAGCGTCAATCTGGTTGTATTCCTGGGCCGGCAGAGTTGTCACAAAGAGTACGAACAAGAACAATATGGAGAGCGTCTTCTTCATTTAGAGCTTGAATATCCGGATAAATAATTCGACAAACTTGAAGGCCATACCTGTCAGAATGATGATTGTGCCAGTCTGATGGTCGGCCACGAAGTACCAGATGACACCTGCGACGGCAGCAATCATGAATAATGCGTTCAGCACGAAGCGGAGACGCGGGTGGGGCAGGGGTTTCTTGTGCTCACGCATTTGGTGGCGGCTGTGCATTTCCTCTAATTCTTCCATCAGTCTTTTTGTTAATGCTTATCTCTCAACTCTTATCTCTCAACTCTCAACCCTCAACTATTTCACCGTTGCTTCAAATTTGCTAAAGATATAGTTCATGCGGTCAATGGTCTTGCGACGGAACTTCCCGTTCTTGGGCAGTAGCTTGGTCTTTTTCTTGTTGAGGCATACCTCGTCGGTAATCCATTCCTCTGCAGTGTATCGCTGGGGATTGCGAAATTCATCGTATAGATAGCGGATACGTGATATGTTGACAGTGGCCTGACCATCCTGACATTCTACAATCATCAGGTAGTGAAGACGAGTACGGTCGAGCCCCAGCATATTGTTGGAGAAAACAAGCCACTCAAGGAACTCGGCTGCGAATTTGTGCTTGTCTTCATCCTGCATCACGATGCGGCTTTGTTCAAACTGATTGCCTCCTTTGGTCATGCGACTCGTGTAGTCGAATAGAAGATTGTAGATTTCGGCAGCACTTTTGCCAGGTGCAGTGATGACCTTCTCGAATGTTACCTTACCATCTATTACAGGTACAGCTCCAGCGAGGTATTTTTCGTTGGGATTGGCTGATGCTCCATCAGCGGGAGTCATCTCTTCAGGTACTTCCCAGTCGTTTTGTGCAATGGCTGCAATGGGCAGACACATCAGCAGGGTTATCAGTATTTTCTTCATATCGGCATTTTTTTATTGCGTGCAAAGGTACGATAATTTAATGAAGAATGAAGAATGAAGAATGAAGAATTTGCTGCTGCCGTCTATAGGTTTAACTTTTTTTACCTTTTTGCTTTTTCACCTTTTCACCTTTTCACTTTTCCCTCTTTTCATTTTTACACCTTATTTCAGCTCCAGCTCTTGCTGCAGTCGTATGATTTCGTCACGATACTGCGCAGCCTGCAAGAAGTCAAGCCGTTTGGCAGCCTCTTTCATCAGCAGGGTAGTGTCGGCGATGCTCTTCTCCAACTGTGGCCGGGTCATGTGCTGAATGATGGGGTCGGCAGCGAAAGCGGGTGTCAGCTGTATGGTGTTGGAACCAGCGGGTGAACCGCCGGGCACACTTGAACGCTGGACGTTGAGGGTTGATGCCTGCAGGTTCTTGCGAATCTGGGTAGGCGTGATGTGGTGCTCTGCATTGTACTGCATCTGTTTCATGCGTCGGCGCTGGGTCTCGTCGATGGTGAGCTGCATGGAGGCCGTAATGGTGTCGGCATACATGATGACCTTGCCGTTGACGTTGCGGGCAGCGCGTCCTGCCGTCTGTGTCAGCGAACGGTGACTGCGCAGGAATCCCTCCTTGTCAGCATCGAGTATGGCTACGAGCGATACTTCTGGCAGGTCGAGTCCCTCGCGCAGCAAGTTGACTCCCACCAGTACGTCGTATGCTCCCTTGCGCAGGTCGTCGAGTATCTTGACGCGGTCGAGGGTTGCTACGTCACTGTGGATGTAGGCCGTGCGGATGTTGTGGTTTAGCAGGTATTCCGACAATTCTTCTGCCATGCGTTTGGTCAGTGTGGTGACCAGTACACGCTCTTCCTTTTCCGTACGGGTTACAATTTCTTCCATCAGGTCGTCTATCTGGTTTTCGCTGGGACGTACCTCGATGTCTGGATCCAGCAAGCCTGTCGGACGTATAACCTGCTCGACCACAACACCTTCAGCCTCATTCAACTCATAGTCGGCAGGTGTGGCGGAAACATAGATTACCTGATGAATCATCTCGTTGAACTCCTCGAACCTCAACGGACGGTTGTCGAAGGCAGCAGGCAGTCGGAAGGCATACTCCACCAGGTTGGTCTTGCGGGCACGGTCGCCGCCATACATCGCATTGATCTGGGGCACGCTGACGTGACTCTCGTCAATGAACATGAGGTAGTCTTCAGGGAAGAAGTCCAACAGGCAATAGGGCCGTTCGCCAGCCTCGCGTCCGTCGAAGTAGCGTGAGTAGTTCTCTATGCCAGAGCAGTGCCCCAGCTCCTTGATCATCTCCATGTCGTACTCTACGCGTTCCTTGATGCGCTGGGCCTTGATGGGGTCGCCCAGTTCCGTGAAGAATTCCACTTGCTTCGTGAGGTCGTCTTGTATCTGACGGATGGCGATATTGGTCTGTTCCTGCGTGGTCATAAAGAGGTTGGCAGGGTAGAGCTTGTATTCGTCGAACGAGGCCATCCGCATCATCGTGACACTGTCCAGCTCTTCGATGCTCTCTATCTCGTCGTCCCAGAAAGTGACGCGCAGTATGACTTCGCTGTAGGCCATTGCGATATCGATGTTGTCGCCCTTGACGCGGAAATTGCCGCGTTGCAGGTCCATGTCGTTACGCACATAAAGGGCAGCCACCAGTTTGCGTAACAAAGCGTTGCGGTCAAGTGTCTGTCCGCGTCGCAGAGTGATGACATTCTCGTGTAGGGCAACAGGACTTCCCATGCCGTAGATACAGCTAACCGATGATACAACGATGACATCGCTTCTGCCTGACAATAAAGAAGATACGGCAGACAGCCTTAGGCGGTCAATCTCCTCGTTGATGTCCAGATCCTTCTCTATATAGGTGTCCGTAGAGGGCAGGTAGGCTTCCGGCTGATAGTAGTCGTAATAGCTGACATAGTACTCTACGGCGTTCTGGGGGAAGAAGCCTCGCATCTCTTCGTAAAGCTGTGCTGCCAGCGTCTTGTTATGGCTCAATATGAGGGTTGGCTTGTTGACATTGGCAATCACATTGGCCATTGTGAATGTCTTGCCAGAACCCGTCACGCCCAACAGTACCTGCGAACGGTCGCCACGCTCCAGCCCCTCCGTCAATTGGCGGATGGCTTCTGGCTGGTCGCCAGTCGGCTTGTACTCGGAAGTCAGTATAAACTTATTCATAGAAAGTGCAAAATTACGAAAATAATTCCTAATTCATCATTCACGAAACATAATTTTTTTCAAAATACTTTGATATTAAGCAGAAAATGTTTACTTTTGCACGTCAAAATCAGAAACATGAAGAAAATAGTCGTCATATTGTTGGGTGCGCTGGTCTTGCTGACAGCTTGTTCAGCGGAGTTCAACAGGGTGTTGAAGTCAACGGACTATGACTATAAATATGAATATGCCAAGCAGATGTTTGCTACGCGCAAATTCAGTCAGTCCATTGTCCTGCTTGAGGAACTCGTGCAGCTGAAGAAAGGTTCTGACCAGGCCGAGGAATGCCTGTTCATGCTGGGAATGGCGCAGTACAACAATGCCGACTATGAGAGTGCAGCCGCTACTTTCCGTAAGTATTTCCAGTCCTATCCACACGGCATCTTCGCTGAACAGGCATCGTTCTATGTCGGACAGTCGCTCTACGAGAGTACACCGGAGCCGCGTCTTGACCAGACGCCCACGATGGGAGCCATCAATGCCTATCAGCAGTTCCTCGACTATTTCCCTGAAAGCGCACGACGCGCAGAAGCTCAGTCGCGCCTGTTTGAGTTGCAGGACAAGCTGGTCATCAAGGAATACCTGTCGGCAGAGCTGTACTACAACTTAGGCGGCTACTTCGGCAACTGCACCAATGGCGGCTCCAACTATGAGGCCTGCATCATTACGGCACAGAATGCCCTGAAAACTTATCCGTACTCCAAAATGCGTGAGGACTTTGCCGTACTTATCATGAAGAGTAAGTTTGAGCTGGCAGAAAACAGTGCCGAGGAGAAACGGATGGACCGTTATCGCGATGCTGAGGACGAATGTTACGGTTTCCTCAATGAGTATCCGGAGAGTAAGTATGCCAAGAATGCCCAGGACTACATAAAAAAATGTAAGCGAGTTACGGGAGATTGAGTTAAGGTTTGAGAGTTGAGTGTTGAGAGTTTAGAGATTAGAGTTGAGAGATTCTGCCACTCAGAGCTAATAAATCGAAAATAAATAGTAAATAGTCAAATAGTAAATAAATAAAGATGGATTACAAGAAGTCAAAAGCACCGGTAAATACCGTTACACGTAACATTATGGATCTTAGCCGCGAGACAGGCAACATCTACGAGAGTGTCGCCATCATTGCCAAGCGTGCCAACCAGATTTCACTTCAGATCAAGGACGACCTCAGCAAGAAGTTGGCAGAGTTCGCCTCCTATAACGATTCGTTGGAGGAAGTGTTCGAGAATCGTGAGCAGATCGAGATCTCGCGTTATTACGAAAAGCTTCCCAAGCCCACACTGCTTGCCACACAGGAGTTTGTAGAGGACAAGATCTACTGGCGCGACCCCGTTCGCGATACAAGTGCTCAGCAGCAGGCTGAATACTAATTGCGTGGATCGTAAATCGTTAATCTGCATCTGAAGCAGATCGTCAATCGAAAATCCGTAAATCGAAAATCCTCAAGATGATACAGCGCATACAAACTGTATATATGTTTCTGGCCGTCGTGCTGACCATCGTGTGCCTCTGTATGCAGATCGGCACCTTTCTGGCAGCAGGTGTGCCTGTGTTCAATGAGTACAACCTGTGGATGACAGACCCGCTGGGTACCCGGCATTTCACCACCTGGCCGCTTTTCGCCGTGCTGGTGTTGTCGTCTGCCATCGGACTCTGCAACATCTTCCTCTATACCAACAGGAAGATGCAGGCACGTATCTGCCTGTTCAATATCCTGCTCATTATCGGCTGGTACATTGTCTATGCCGTATTCAGCCAGACCATGAACAATGTCGCTGATCTGGTGACACTGTCGTTCCAGCCCTCCATTGCTGCCGCGTTGCCCTGCGTTTCCGTCATCCTCTATGTGATGGCCCGTCATGCTATCCTCGCTGACGAGAAACTTGTCCGTGCAGCCGACAGAATCAGGTAACTCTTAACCCGGAATATCATGTTAGTCAATGCCGTCGTCAAAGACCGCATCTGTTATGTAGAGATGCAGAATGCTGACCATTTCAACTGCTTAAGTGAAGAGATGTGTCAGGAGTTGATACAAAGCCTGCAAGATGCCTACGATCAGGAGTGTGTAGGTGTCGTTATCAAGGCGCAGTGCAGGAAAGGTGTTTGGAGTGCAGGACATGATATCCGTGAGTTGCCCCAGAACGGAGACGACCCCTTGGCTTATGACGTGCCGATGGAGAAGCTGTTGCGTAAGGTACAGGAAACGGCCATTCCTGTCATTGCCTGCGTGTCCGGTTCTGTATGGGGAGGTGCCTGCGACCTCTGCCTGTCATGCGACATGATTGTCAGTGCCTCTACTGCAACGTTTGCCATCACGCCCGCCAAGATAGGCATTCCCTATAACGCATCGGGCATCATGCACTTCATCAACCAGCTGGGACTGAACAAGGCACGTGAGATGTTCTTCCTTGCTACACCCATTACGGCGACAGATGCACTGAATGTCGGACTCATCAACCGCATTGCTGAACCTGATCAGTTGGAAGAGGTGTTGGAGGAGCACTTCCTGAATCCCTTACGTCGTAACAGCGTATTGTCGATCAGTGCCATCAAACGCCAGTTCCGTATTCTCAGCCGTGCCTCGTCTGTCATTCCTTCAGAGAGCTTTGAACGTATCAATGCCTACCGCACGAGGGTCTATAAGGGAGCCGACTACAAGGAGGGCATCAATGCCTTCCTGGAGAAACGAGCTCCGGAATACAAGGGAAAAGCCTCCGATCTTGATACAAGGAAATAAGAACCTAACTCAACTTTTTAACGACCACGAATTTACTGCGAGCATTCGTGGGTCTTCGACAAATCTCACGAATGAAACGTATTTATGCTGCGCCCAGATAGCTGTAAATTATATTCGAATGAAACGTATTTATGCTGCGCAAGTATTCGGTAAATTCGAAAGAAATTCGTCTGACCGGAAATGAAAATTCGTGTAATTCGTGAAATTCGTGGTTTTAAATAGAATCTGCGTATTTGCGAAACTTAAGGAACCTAAAACTATTGTTGTATGAAAAAGCTTTTATTGTGCTTGATGACATTACTGGTATCAGGCAGCCTTTCGTCAGCTCCCACAATTGATGGCAGCTCCTTGTTCGATGTTTTCTACGACATCAATGCCCATGGCTCTTACAGCTATGCACAGAAAGTCATGAAGAATCATGGCTTCAGGCTCATTCGGAAGGAAGATTACGGAGATGGGGCTAACCATTTCGTTCTTCACTATGCAGTGCCAGGATGCGAAACGGTGGAGATTGGCTGGCAGGGTGCCGTCGGCTTTGGCATCAGGGTGAGCACCAGTTCTGCAACGCTGGGGCGTCAGCTTCAGCAGCGTGCCCTCAGGCGCGGCTTCAGAAACTTGGACGGCGACGAGACCATCAAGTCCGATGGCAAGTGCTTCCTCTGGCTCTCCGACAGTGGCTTCTGGATGTACGGACGGTAGTTTTTTTGTCGGGGTTTCAACGAAGGCGGACTTACGGGCTTGGCGAAATACTGACTTTTCTAATTGCTTAAACAGCAGTTTGCTAAGCAAGGTACAACCTTTTGCAGATGTTACCCTTGTCTTTGCTGTTACAAAACAACTTGTTTTGTCCACCAAAAGTTATACTTTGGTTGAACAAGAGCATAGGTTTTGCGACACAAAACAAGTTGTTTTGTCAGTTCAAAGCACCTTCCCACGATTCTGAGTGTTGAGCCTTTGTTCTGCCATCTGCTATCATAGCCTATCTTAAAGAGCCGGAATAAACATACTACCATAATAACCTCCACTGCGCTACGGCCCGCGAGCGCTATGACCTGCTGATGCAGCGCTGCCCCGGCATCGTGGATCACCTCGACTTGCAGGATATCGCCTCATTCTTTAACAAAAACTCTCAACCTAAGTTGAGACTTTCACCCTCGGCACCCGATTTTCGGGCTTGCCGAGGGTTTATTTGTGCGCCTTTTTGTAA
>CAJOQT010000127.1 GCA_905236875.1 uncultured Prevotella sp.
CATTGCAAGGCTGGCTGTGGCTATCGCCATCATCCAGAAACTGTTTCTGATTTTCTTGTTCATAATTCTTATCGATTAAGTGAATAAATGATATGTCTCTCTACTTATATAGTCCGCTGAACATGGAAAAGACTGCACCGATTACCAAGAAATTCTGATTCCCAACGGTAATGACAGGTCGAACGGATGCTCCGTGCGGTAGGTCTCGACGGCATCCGACGATGGGATGTAATAGTTCAGGCTCGGCTCCAGATAGACCTTCAAATGTGGAACAATTTCGTATTGTATGCCTGCGCCGACGCCAAATGACCACTGCCATGGGGCACTGATGGTGGTCTCAACGGCTGGCGAGGCGTTAAGGTCGGCGTATGGCCCTCCATAAATATATTGAGTGGAGAGTTTGCTGCTCACGGGCAGGTCGAGTTGCAGACCGCCAGAGGTGTAGAGGCTCCAGCGCTTGCCGCCCGTCAGTCGATAGTTCAGACGCAACGGGATGCCCAGATAGTGAATCTTCTGTGTGCAGTGGATGAGCGTATTCTCATTGCCGCTCTGGAAGGTGGACTTCATGCGAGTGTAGCTGAGACCAGTGGAGAGCGACCAGCGGCTGTTGAACTGTCGGCTCAGTGAGAGTTGTAGCGTGAGGGGCCGTTCATGGTGTTTCGTCTCAGTAAGTGGTTCCGACGGATGACCAGAGTTGATGAGAGCCACACGGCTCATGTTCGAGGCACTCACAGAATCCATCATCGGGGCATTCTCGTTTACATAATCCATATATTCGCCCCAGTTATAGAGTTTTGTCGAGCGGGTGGTAGCACCAGGGTAAGACGGCATGGTCATATAATTGTCGGTGCGGGTCATGTCTGACGAAGGCGTACCAGCGTATGCTAAGGCCAATTGCCAGTCGTGCATCATCTTCTTGGGCGGGGTGTCAGGGATGAAGTCAACAAGGTCGTGACGCGGTGTTAATGGATTAATTGGAGTGGCTTGCATCGTGTCGCTCTGCTCTTTTCTTTGTATAGTGTCTGGATTAGTTTGCTCTTGTGCCATCATGTTTGAAAGGGTGTCAGATGTAAGAGAATCAATAGTCTGGACGATGTGTAGTGTATCAGTGATAGTTGTATGGTACACAGGCAGATGAACAATCACAGGTTCCTGCGACTGTTCCGTAGGTGATTCTTTCGGTGACGATTGGTGCTCACCATTGGACGTATGATACTCACCGGAATCTTCTTTCTGCTTTGCAACAATAGGACTTTCATCCTTGACTGTTGTATCTCTTTTGAATAGAAAGAATGTGATGGGAATAAGTATCAGCAGGAGAACTGTCCAGTATTGCTGCATCATTTTTCGGAGCAATTTTTTTGCACGCGCCAACTGCGATGAAGATGAATGTGCTTCGATGGCTAACATAGCGGCAATCTCCTTGTGAGACATGCCTTCAAAGACTGACAAACGGAACACCTGACCGTACCCATCTGGCAACCGCTCTACCATGCGCAGCACGTCTTCTAAAGGAACGCCCCTCACATTTTCCTGTTCCGTATGCTGCGATAGTTTCGCAGCCTCTTCCAGCGGAACCATCGTCACGGCTTCCAAGTGCTCCTTATACTTCGAGGCCACGTTCCTCGTTATCGACATCATCCATGGCTCAACCTTCGAAGCATCCCTAAGCCTGTCAAATGAGGTGAAGATAATCACAAAAGCATCGTGTAGCACATCTTCTACTGCCTGCTCCTCACTGATATAGCGTCGGCACACGCCCCTCATCCTTTGGGCGTATGCCTTGTACAGTTCTCCGAGCGCATTAGCATCGCCCTGTCTGCACCGTTCTATCAGCCGTGCTATCTCCATCGTGAACATAACGTCTTTATCTATATTGTCCGTAAATTGCAAAAAGACTGCATGGAGAAGCCAATCTTTTCTCGCGGTCGAGCGTATTAAGATTCTCTAAACTTGTGATGATGAAGCTGGTAAAGTTATATTGCCATGGGAACACCTTAGTCTTGGCCTCACCCCCACTCCAAAGGACAAGGGGAATAATAAGGGCGAGGGGGGAGTTATAGTCTGTTCTTCTCAGAATTACCGGCACCAGTACCCTTATACTTCGACGGGGTGACATTGAAGCGGTAACGCAGGGAGAGTTGGATGCAACGGGAGTCATTGTCCTCCATTTTGCGGAACATCAAGCGGTTGCTGTAGAGCATAACATGGTTGACGCCGCCATTGAAGAGGTCGTTGCCTGTCAACTTGACATTCAGACGGCTCTTGAAGAAGTCCTTGCTGACACTGAGCGAGAGCATGGGATTGGTGCAGTCAACCCAGATATTCGAACCTGTATTGCCGTGGGTGTGCATGTTGAAGTCGGCCTGTATGAGCCAGTCGTGGGGCAGCGTCATGATGTTGCCTAATTGCAGGGACAGCATCGGATGGCTGAAATTTTTCTTCTGCCCCAAGAACGTCCCTTCAAGCCACGGCTTCATCAATGACACGTTATATTGCGGGGTCCACGTAATCCCGTCGTGCAGTTTGACATTCTTCTGTGCGCCAAGGGTGACGGTGAGCCAGTCGGCATGGTCGTAGTTCTTGTGGGTGACGAGGTTCACCTTCGAGTCCTGCTCCATGCTCTCTACCGTATAGAGGATGGGGTCGATACAATGCGAGTAGTTCGTCATCAGATAGAGCCACTTCCACATAATCATCATGTTCAGGTTGTGGTATTTGATAGGTTTCAGATAGGGATTGCCCGTTTGCTGATTCAGGCGGTTCTCGTAGGTTACGTCGCTGCTCAACAGCCAGTAGGACGGGCGTGAGGTGCGCTTGGCGTAACTGAAGGATAGTTGCAGATTCTTAGCTGACGTTGATACCGATGCCGACGGGAAGAAGTCGTCGTAGGTGCGACACTGCTCATCGCGCCGTTGTCCGCTGACGAAATACTCCGACTCCACGTGTTCATAGCGCAGGCCTGCCGATAACTGGAAGCGTCCCAAACGCTGGCGTAGTTCCATGAAGGGCGCAATGTTACTTTCGTGCTGCTCATTGTTGCTATTGGTGATGTATCCTTCCTGATTGTCGAATCTGCTTTTCCAACGCGTGTTGGTATATTCCTCACCTATCTCTATCTGTCCTTTCCACAGCGGATGGGCGACGAAAAGTTTCTCGGCAAACATTTTACTCCGTGTCAGGCTCTCAGTGTTCACGTCGCGGTCTTCGTATTCAGCACTGAGTTCCTGTTGCTGATTAACGTTCCGCTGCTTGCGGGAAGTATAGTCGGCATTGAAGTCGATGCTAAGTTGGCCCACCTTGCCTGTGTAGTAGAGATCAATCTGATGCGTGGGCACATTCTTGTCACGCTTGACACTGCTGTTTTGTAGGTGGTCGTATGGCAACTGCTCCCCTGCCTGAGGGGAGCTGCCGTAAGGCTGAGGGGTGGGAGTGGCCAACAAATCATCATTATACTCGCTGCGGGTCTTCACATAGTCGTAAGTGTTCTGGTAGAATCCACCAAAGGAGTGGTGGTCGTTGATCTGATAGTTGAAGCCGAAACGTCCTTCGAAGAAAGGATTGCGAACACTGTTCTGCTGCTGGTTGGTGATAGTCCACAGCGTATCAGCAAAGATGGTCTGCTCGAACTCGCCATTGCTTTTCCGTCTGTTGTAAGCCCCGAAGAGGTTGGCGAAAAGTTCCAGCCCGTCTGTTCGATAGGTTAGGTTGATTCGCTCGTTATTGGCGTAACCACGTCCACAGCGAGACCACGATGTCAGCTCTACGCCCAAGCCTTCGCCTGCCGCCCGTTTGGTATGGATGATGATGACAGCGTTGACCGTGGCATCATAGCGGGCACCGGGATTCTGAATCACCTCGACGCTCTTGATGTTGTCCGACTGGATGTTCTTCAGCTCGTTCAGGTCGGTCAGTTTGCGGTTGTTCAAATAGATAAGCGGTGCCCCTTTGCCTAAGATTTCAAAGCCCTCGCCCCGCTTGGAAATCATTGGGACACGTGTGAGCACATCCTCTGCCGTACCCAGTCGCTCCATGACGGTACCTTCCACATTCATCATCAGCGAATTGCCCTGTAAGACTACCTTTGGACGCTCACCCTGTACGACCACACCGTTCAGTGTGTAGTTGTCTGGCTGCATCCGTATTGTTCCCACTTCGGGCTGATTGCAGAGCCGATAGATGGTCTTGTAACCGACGTAGGAAATGCGGGCGAGAACAGCCCCCTCCCGACCTCCCCCGACTGGAGGAGGAGTCTCGTATGGGATGACGAAAACGCCAGCCTCGTTACTCACGCCTCCACCGATAACCGTAGAGTCTAATGGATGAAGCAGGTAAACATTAGCGTAAGGCACGGGCTGACGGTTCTCGTCGATGATTGTACCTGTCAAGTGGCGCTCAGTCTTGTGGGTACACTCCACGTAAAACTCATGCTCGCCACTCTGAACGACGCGGACGGGATAGAAGCCAATAATCTGCAAGATGGCATCGGGAACTGACTGATGCTTGATGTTGGTAGTCACACGGAAGTCTTCCAGCTCGTTGTACAGAAAGCTGATGTTGTAGTCGCGAGACTGTTCGTTGAGGTCACGCAATGCCTCCGACATCGAGACATTATCGTAGCTGCACGTGATTTTCTGAGCCTGAACATTGAGGAAACAGCTCAGGGCGATAAGGGTAATAGAGAGCTGCTTCATCATCTTACCATCAGTTTTCCGTTCTCGACAGTCATATTGACATGCTCGAACATATTCAACTTCTCGACTACCTCTTGCAGACTGTCATCCTGCTTCCATACGAAATAGAAGCGTAGCTGGCGGGCCTGCTCGTTCTGCAAGTCTATTTCGATATGGTGATAGGCCGCAATGTTCCTGGCAATGCTGTCAAGGGTGACGTTGTCAAAGACGATGGGTGTTTGGTCGTTTGGTCGTTTGGTCGTTTGGTCGTTTGGCCGTTTGGGGGATGGGGATTTTACCTGCTGCTCTGTCTGTACCGTCTGTGACTCTGTGGCGTTGACGTTCCTCACGAAGTGGATAGCCGCAAACGCAATGCCCGACACCAGGAGTATGCCTATGAAGGAAGCCGCTATCTTTCTGAATTGAAGATTGAAGATTGAAGATTGAGGATTGGGCTGCGCGTATTCACTCTTCACTTTTAATTCTTCACTTATCATGGCACGCTTTAACTGTGCCGTAGCCTCCATGAGTTCACGCACCTCGCTGTCTTCCAGCATAGCGTTTAGTGTCTCTTCCGAAAACTGCTCGGGATGCTCCTGCATGTCAAGCAGCATCTTGATCTTGTCGTTTCTGTTCATAGCCTTAATCATTTATCGTTTTTTTTTTTGCGAAGCTCGACATTTTCTCCATTGCCTTTGCCAAGTGCTTGTAAACCATCACCCGACTGATGCCCAGTTCGTCGGCAATCTCCTGATACTTCATGCCTTGCAGATGTCTCATCCGAAACACCCGCAGGGTCTGTTCCGTCAGGTTTTGGCGGGCAAAAGCCATCAGTTCCTGAAACCGCTGCTCTGTCTCCTCCGTTTCCTCTGTGCCTTCTTTGGCTTCCAGTGTATAGGCCTGCTCGAACTTTGCCCTGACGCTCTTGTGCGTTATCAGGTTCAGGCATCGGTTGCGAACGCTCATCAGCAGATAGCCTTCCACATTACTCGGCAGGATGTCCGTCTTCACCAGCTTGGCAAACAGCTCGCTCACTACGTCGCGGGCTTCCTCGTCGTCGTAGAGCAGCGTCTTCGCCAGTCTCGTCATCTGGGCATAATGCTGTCGAAACAGTTGTTCAATCGTTTCCTTGTCCATACACTATAATAGACAGTAAAAGGGGCGCATAAGCTAACCCCTTTTACATTTTTTCAGAAAAAAGAATGGATGAGATGAAGACGCGAAATTATTTCCTCAGCTTGCCCTTGCTTTCCAGATACTTTGTAAAGGTCTCCCATTGTGCGGCGTTCTTTTCGCGATTTGCTTTCACAGCATCGGAATCGATGAACTGAAGGGGATAGCAATCGTAGAGA
>CAJOQT010000128.1 GCA_905236875.1 uncultured Prevotella sp.
AGCTTAGGGGAGTAATCGATGTGGACTTCTTTCTCTATAGGCTGTCAATGATATACGGATAAACACAGGAATTTACTGGTGAGCCTATTTTATTAGTTCTATTGTTGCACATTTTAAAGAAGCCCTTGGTGTATTGTTATCTAAAGTAATGATGTGGATAACAATTTTTGTAACTATAGGTGTAATTATAATGTTTGTAATGGTTCCATTACCAGACAGTATGTTTTAGTATCTTAGAAAAACTCCGTAAGAAGTTCGCTATTTGAAAAAACATTATCTATTGCAAAATACAATAAGAAAACATAAAGTGATGAAGACGCAACACCTGTTATTTTATATGCTCATTGCATTGATGCTGACAGCTTGCACTGGAAAGGAGCAGGTAAAGGAAAAGCCGGTCTCTATCTACCTGCAACCATATGACAACTTCACGCAGCAAGAAGCAATGAAGTTGAAAAAGGAGCTGGACATGCATCTTCAGGAAATACTAAATGACTCGTTTTTAGTGGAGGTTCTACCCAACAAACCATTAACAAGGGACTTACTGAATGATGCAAAAACCAGATATAAGGGTGAAAGAATTATCAGCTCACTTAAAGAAAGCCTCTCCACCACTATTGCACTAACGCATAAGGACATCAGCATCGAGTACAATGGCAAGAAGGACTGGGGCGTTCTGGGCGTCTCGTTTCGCAGGACTCCACCATGCAATGCCTGTGCTGTCTCTGACTACAGAGTGAAAAACAAAAAACGTGACTTCTGGAAAGTTGTGGTACATGAGTTTATACATACCTACTACTCGTATTCGCATTGCCCCAAAGACAGTACACATTGCATCATGAAGGATGCCAAAGGGCATGCTGACTTTAGTAACAAGAACGGTTTATGTGGTTATTGTAAAAGCAGAATAGGATGAAGAAGAAGATTTTGTAACGATGGAAAAGATATTATGTAGATTGATGATTGCTTGGTTCTGCTGCTCACTGACGACGGCAATGGCGCAGGATGATGAATCAACAAGGCGACAGAAACTGGCAGAGAAGCTGACGTGGCTCTACAATATGGGTGTAGAGATGGAACAACAAGGCGAATATGGCAAGGCTGTGAAGTGCTACAGGGAGTTTGTTATGTTGGAACCTGACGACATTATTTATTCAAGGTTAGCAATCTGCTATGAAGAGCTGAATGAGTATGAGTCTGCACTCTACTGTATCGGCAAGGCAATGGAACTTGCACCAGAGGAATACGACTATATATATATCAGGGCAGACTTACTTTACTATACTGGAAAATGTAAAGAAGCGGTTGAAGCTTATGACGAGTTCATCGAAAAGGATCCTGATTACTGGGGCGGTTACTACCGCAGAGGATTCATGAAGGATAACCTGAACGACGTTGACGGAGCCATTGCGGACTATTCAAAGGCTATTGAGTTGAACCCGGACCTTGCTTATTCCTATCTGGGACGTGCAGACAAATACCTGCTGAAGGGTGACAGGGAGGCTGCAATGAGCGACTATAGAATGGTGGTTGCCTTGGACACCATCTATGTAGAGAATAACTGCGCTCAGTATGCGTACCTTGCCTTGGGAGAAGTGGAAAAGGCAAAGGCTTTCCAGCAAGAAATTCTTGCTCTCTCACCCAGTGCAGGACACTATTACGACGCTGCGTGCCTATATGCAAGGATGGGTGACAGGGAGGCTTCGTTAGGATATCTGCGGAAGTCGCTGGAAAAAGGTTTTAGAAATTTTTCTCACATCAGAAATGATGACGACCTGAATATCCTTCGTGACATGCAGGGCTACAAGGACTTGATGGAGGAATATGAAGCAAAGTACAAAGAGGAACAGAAGCAGCAGAAAAGGAGTCTGCAATTGTTCTTGCCGTAATCACAATGAAAAGACAATATCTGTTTTATCTTTTAGTAACGATGGTTTTATATCTTGCTTTGGCAGTTTTGTTGCTGCTCTGCCTCGCTCCGATGCCGTATGGCTATTATATGCTGGTACGCTTTGTGGCGATGGTGGCGTTTGGCATGATGGCGTACAGATACTATGTAAACCATAAAACTGCAGCCGCCTGTGTCTTTGGCGTGCTCGCCTTGCTGTTTCAGCCTATATACAAGATTGCTTTGGGAAGAGTAACGTGGAACGTGATTGACGTATTGGTTGCTGTGTTACTTATTGCCTGACTATAACGACATGGAGATAAAAATGGAGCCGTTAGTAAAAGCTGTATATCTCTTGTTCTTGATGCATCCTGAAGGGATACTGTTCAAACATCTGTCCGACTATCGAGAAGAGTTGACGCAAATCTACGTAAAGTTGAAGCCATACGGGATGAGCGACAGGGTCTTGCAGAGCATTGAGGATGTAACGAACCCGTTGCTTAACTCCATCAATGAGAAGTGTGCAAGGATTCGTGGCGCATTCGTAGGTCAATTTGATGACCGCATAGCCAGACATTATTATATAGACGGACTACGTGGCGAAGCCAAGAAAATCGACTTGCCCAGAGACCTTGTGATTTGGGAGTGATGGCTGATGTAAGATGGAAGAGGGCTGAGGGCTGAGGGAAATGGAACGGTGACAAATTGTCACCAGTTGAAGATGAGGGCTGAGGGAAGAAGGCTGAAGTCATGTGCCATCCTATTTACCATTTAAGCACATAGCCTACAAGGTCATGTTTTCATTTTTTAGAATATGTGAAAACATTTGGATAATCGAAAACTTTTGCTTAATTTTGCAGCAGGATACATGAGTAAGATATCAATCAGGTTCTATAAGGACCATAAAGTAAGGGCTGTGTGGGACGAGGATTACGACCATTGGTGGTTCTCGGTTCTGGACATCGTGGGTGCTATCAATCAGCAGGACGACCACGAGAAGAACCGCAACTATTGGAAGTATCTGAAGGCCAAGTTGCAGAAGGAACAAAGCGAAGTGGTTAGTGATACTACCCAGTTGAAACTAACCGCTCCTGATGGTAAAAAACGTATGACCGACGTAATCAGTCAGGCAGGTGTGGACAAACTTGCCAAAGCCATCAGGAACCAACAGGCAATGGACTTTCTGGATTGGTTCACGTATAGTGACAATACCATAGATGGACAGAGTCGCAAAAAGGCCTATACGCTATGGGAGAGTAATCTGGTGGCAGACAAAGACGTGGGCAAGGTGAAGGCTTTACAGCAGATTCATGCATACCTGTTTGGCGGACTTTATGATTTTGCAGGTAAGATTCGGACGAAAACAATTGCAAAGGGCAATACTTTGTTCTGTTTGGCAGAGCATCTGCACAGCTATCTGAAGACCGTAGAGGTAATGCCTGAAACAACATTTGATGAGATAGTGGATAAGTATGTGGAGATGAATGCGGCCCATCCGTTTATGGAAGGGAATGGACGCTCGACACGCATTTGGCTGGACATGATTTTCAAGAAACGCATGAAGATGTGTGTGGATTGGAGTATGATTGACAAAAAAGACTATCTTGACGCCATGATTGCCAGCCATACGGATAGCAGTCGCATTCATGAGCTGCTGAAAGGCGCCCTGTCTGATAAGATAGATGACCGCGAGATCTTTATGAAGGGCATTGATTACTCGTATTACTATGAGCAGGAGGAATAAAATATGAATATTTGGTTGGTTCTTGCTATTATATGTGGGGTTATCACTCTTGCCTGTACTATCATTTGTACCTATATCTACATTGATGAGGCAAGGAAAAAACCAGAAGAATCTAACTGGCCATATTTTATTGAATGTCATGGGGACAGGCACCTGACCCAGGAGTGGGGCGGTGTGCCTGTCCCCGTGACCCGAACGAAACTGAAAATCTGAGTACGTGAGATAAGAAAAGAGGCTGCAACCGTGTGGGTGCAGCCTCTTTTCTTTCTTGTATTTAAAGTAGGGGATTACTTCTTTGTGAGTGTGGCATCGTCAATAAGCACGTCTTTACCAGAAGAATAGTCGGACTGTTTCGGATTCATGACAACCAGACAGACGGTTTTCTCAGAATCGAGTGTGAAATCATAAGAAACCAACGTCCAACCATTGTTGTTGATGTCTGCATAATTGCCATAAGAATAGCTTCCGGCAGAGCCGTTAGAAACAGGGGTGAAACCTGGACGAACCTGAGCTTTATCACCAGTTGTTGCTTTAGCATAGAAGGAGAAGTTATAAGTGCCGGCTGCAAGGGTAATCTCCTGGTAGGCCAGACGTTTGTTGCTACTTGCGTCGCCTGCTACACAGACAGAGAAGCTGCCACCATGCGCATCGGTGCTTTGGGATAGCGTTGCAGAGCTGGCTGTACAGGCTGACTTCCAGAACTTAGGCAGTCCACCTTCCCATGTCTCGAAGTCACCATTCTGCAGTGACGTTACCTCGGCGCTGCCACCACCGCCTTGGCTACCTCCGCCACCGCTGACGGAGGTCTCACCGTTGAGTGAGTAGAGATAGGCTTTCTTATTGGCGGTTTCATAGGTGCCGTTGTAGTTGGTCAGCTTGCCGCAGACGATGACCTCGTCGCCCACCTGGATGTTCGGGTCGGAGTCGTTGGCATAGGGCTTGTTGTCGAAATAATATACGCCATAGACGGTGAATTGGTCACCATTGGTGGAACCGTCGTTGCTGATGTTGAACGTTGCGGTGCCGTACTGGGTGCTGTAGGTGTATTTGACAGATGAAATCTTACCCTTGACATAGAGGTCGGAAGAGGTCTCTTCCTTGTCGGCCAGTGTGCTTGCCAGCTTACAGGCATCGGCTGCCGTGTAGGGGTTGTCCTTTGTGCCGGCACCAGTATAGTCGCCCTGGCCGCCGCCACCGCCGCCACCACTGCCGGTATCGCCGTTGATGGAGTAGATGTAGCTCTTGTTGGCTGCTGTCTCAGGTGTGTTGCCCTTATAGTTAACAACCTTACCGCAGATGATAATCTCATCACCCACCTGGGGTGTTGCGCCTGAAGCATATTTGACGTTACCCAGATAGAGTGTGCGGAAGACGTAGAACTGGTCACCAGTCTCTTTACCGTCGTCGGAGAGGTAGAAGGAGGCGTTGCCGTACTGGGTGTTGAACTCGCCGTTGTTGGCGTACTTCACAAGTTTACCCTTGATGTAGATGTCTTCAGTGGTCTCCTGATCGGCAGGCAGTGAAGAGATGTAATTGTTGGCTGCTGTTGCGTTGTAGGGATCGGCCAGTGTGCCGCTGCCCTTGGCTTCGCCGCCACCGCCGCCACCGCCGCCGCTGGTCTGGTTGTTGATGGAGTAGATCTGGCTGCCCTGTGCCATCTCAGGCGTGTTGCCCTTGAAGTTGATGATGTTGCCATATACTACCACGTCGTCACCCTTCTTGAGCTGGTCGGTGCTGGTGAACTTGTCGCCGTTGAAGTACAAACCACGGAAGATCTGGAACTGGTCGGTCTCGCTGCCGTCAGCAGAGAGGTAATAGGTGGCATTGCCATAGCCTGTGTCGATGGTAACCGATGCTACCTTACCCTTGACGTAGGCTGCCGTGCCGGAATCGTCGGCACTCATTGTGCCTGCCAGCTTGATGGCATCCTTTGCTGTGTAGGGGTTCTCCAGCGTGCCGGCTCCCTCGTAGGAACCACCGCCGCCACCGCCGCCGCTACCGCCTTGTCCATTGATGGACACGACGTAGGCTGCTCCCTGTACGGTTTCGGGTGTGTTGCCCTTGTAGTTGACGACCTTACCGCAGATGACGACAACGTCACCATCCTTCACGTTCGTGTCGCTCTCCTTGGAATATTTGGTGTTGCCAAGATAGAGTCCACGATAGAAGGTAAACTTGTTGGGAGCTTTCTCGGTGTCGGACATGATGAACTGTGCGTTACCATACTGTGTGGTGAAGACTTCCTTCACCTCGGTAATGACACCCTTTACATATACGTCCTTGGTTGACTGAACGTCGGCACCGAGTCCGGAGATGAACTCCAGCACGCCTGCCACGTTGTACGGGTCGGCCTCCGTACCAGAGCCAGATGGTTCAATGACCACGTCTTCCTTGCTGTCCGGCTTGATGATTTCCCCAAACGGTGAGGGAACATCTTCACAGCTGGTGAATGTGAAGGCCATGATGGCCGTCGCAATCAGATAATTAAATAGCTTTTTCATATTGTTGTACGTTTTTATTTATCGTTATTGGAGAATATTAATTGATCGAGACGATGGTGCTGCCTTGTGCAAACTGCGGTGTGTTACCCTTGTAGTTGACCACCTTACCCTTGATGACGACGTTGTCGCCAGCCTTGATGATGGTTGCACCGGGAGCATTGAACTTCTGTCCGTTCAGTCCGTAGCCACGGTAGATCTGGAAGGTTCCCGTAGAACCGTCGGCATAGTCGGAGATGAGGTAGGTTGCATTTCCGAAGCTGCCTGTCAGGTCGATGTCGGAAACTGTGACGATGATACCCTTGGCATAGATGTCGGTACTCGACTGCTGGTCGGCTGCCAGGTTCTTCGTGTATTCTGCTACGCCTGCCACGTTGAACGGATCGTCCTTGGTACCAGAGCCTTCGGGTTTAGCCTCGGGAGGACCTGGGGTGCTCGATGCCGTGATGTCGTTGGCTGTACGCATGAGGATCTGCCAGGTGTCGTTGTAACGTGTGGCAACACCTGTGATATCGACTCTGCCTGTAGGCATTATCTGGTTGGCGAAGTCGGCGTAGGTGCTGGTACGCAGCACGACGTTGCTGAGATTCTTGATGACGCGGTTGGCGCAGTTGGCTGTCAGCGTGACGCTGCCATCGCTGGGTGCGAAGACTGCTGCACCATTGGCTTCAGCCAGCTCTACGCCCTTCAGCGTGATGAGCTTGGCACAGTCGTCGGCGATGTTCAGGGAGTTGAAGTTCCAGTTCACCTCGAGCGGAGTGGCCATCAGTCCTGGAACCGGCGAAACCAGACGGTAATGCTGCTGCCAGATGTAGCGGCTCATGCGTCCCACCTGTGGTGTGGCATCGGCCTTGTTGGGGTTGGTGTAGGTGGTACCAATCTGTGCCTGCTTGCCGTAACCGCCAATGTAGAGGTCCTGCAGCTCGATGAGTACGCACTGTCCTACACCGAAGGCTCCGTAGAGTCCACTCTGTGAGAGGCTGATGGCAATGGCACCGGTGTTGTCCTGGATGTAGAGGCTGTTGTAGATATTGCCACCCTCGTCGTTGCCGGTGACGATACCCAGTATCTGCATCTTTTCCTTTACCTGACGCAGGCCATTGTTGTTAATCTCATTACTGAAGAGTGCTTTCACCTCGGCAATGGTCTTCACGTTGGTTGCCTCAATGTTCTTGTTGCCGTAGGCTTCCATTCCTGTTTCGGCTGAGGGTGCATCCCAGTCGCCGCCGTCGAAGCATGACGTGAAAAGTAAGAAGGACAACAGGTAAAAAGGTAAGAGACCTGTTACCACCTTCATCGTTTCCTTTATGCTGGATAATGTATTCTGTTTCATATCGGTAATCATTATTATTAATTATCAATTGTCAATTATCCATTCTCAATTAAAACCTGTAGGTGAGATTCAACATTCCGTTGATACCGTAGGCATAGAACTTCATCGGGTTGCGGTCGAACTTATAGACACGTGCATTGCCTACCTCGCCCGAGGTCGTATTCACTGAGTAGTTGCTTCGGCTCTGTTCGTAACCGCCCGTCACCATCTTGGTGTTGTTGAGCAGGTTCGTCACCATGAAGTTGATCGACAGCTGACGGCCGCGCTTCAGGCGGAGGCTCTTACCGATGGAGAGGTCGAGCATGAAGCCGCCATCGCCCTTTGCCTGTGCAACGGCATCACCAATGAGGATCTTGTCACCGGCAGCGTTGGTGGTAAACACCTGTTCGGCTGCGATGCCGCTGTTCTCGTACATCTTCTGGCGGTTTTCCAGCGTGGTAGCGTAGCGGTAGCTGGGAGAATAGCTCAGGTAGATGCGGTCGTAGTAGTTGCCATTGAGGTCGATGTACCATCCGCTCTTGTGGTAGCTCAGTCCGAGGCTGAGTGCTGTCAGCGGGGTACCTGCCTCGCGCATGTCCTTATTATATACTATGTCACCGTAGTACTTTCCTTCGGTGGAGTTCATATAGACGACGTCGGCATTGTTGGTGTTCTTGGCCTCGCTCCATGTTCCGATGGCCTTCAGGTCGAGGTCGTCGGTGAGCTTGAAGCGTGCGCCCAGCTCAACGCCGTAGTAGGCCTTCTTGATACCGGTCATCGAGACGTAGGAGAAGGAGTTGATGTCGTCGTAGAAGAAGTTCTGCCATTCGGTGACGTCATCCATCTTCGTGTAGTAACCGCTGACATTTGCCTTCAGCCACGATGTCTGGAAGCTGTAGCCCACCTCGGCACTGAAGATGCGTTCGTTCTTCAGGTTGTGTACGAAGTCGTTGTTGACTTCGGGCGAGACGAAGACCGACTGTGCCTGTGGAGCGCGCAGCTCGTAGCCGGCACCCAGTGCGATGGTGCTTCCACCACCGATGTTGTAGGTCAGTCCGCCCTTCACGCCTCCGTCGAGGAACTTACCCGTTTCGCTCTTGCCGAAGGAACTGATGCCGAGAGACTCGGCAACACCGTTCTTCATCTTACCCTCGCGCTGCATGGTGGTACCAGCGACACGACCGGCGATGAAGGTGTAGAGACGGCCCTTGCTGTACTTCAGAGACGTCCAGAGCTGTGCCTTCTGTACGAGGATGTTGTAGTCGTAGCCGAAGCGGTCGCCTTCCTTTACCTCACCGTTGGGATTGTTCAGGTCGTAATAGACGTGGCTGTCGCCCATGGGATAGTTACCCAGTGCGTAGGTGTTGTAGTTGTGGAACGTGGTGGCACCCAGCAGGTCTTCCATCGTCTGGTAGTGCATGCCCTTGTTGGTGGCGAGCTGCAGACCGGCAACCCATGTGGTGCGCTTGCTCAGCTCGGCCTTGTAGGTCGATGCCATCGTCAGGTTGAAGTTGTCGTTGTGCTTGGCCTGTACGAAGTACATGGCGTCTCCGCCTGCTGCAGCACGCTGCTGGTTGGCATAGTAGAGGCGGTCCCAGTTGATCTGGCGTGCCTCTTCGCTACCCATCAGATAGGTGCGTGCACGGTAGAAGTCGTAGTAACCTGCCAGCGTACGTCCGGCAGCATCGTCCGAATACCATACGTCGTAGTAACTTGACGGCAGGTTCTTCCAGTAGTCGGCCTGCGGCTTCTCGGTGTCGTTGTAGTTCAGTCGCGTACCTTTATACATAGAGTAGCGTCCTGTCAGCGTGGTGGTCAGCTTTGACTTCTGGCTGATGTTCCAGTCCCAGGTGAGCAGCACTGTGGGGGCGAAGTCGTTGATGACACGTGAGTTACGCTTCTTTCCGTCCTGGTATCCCCAGTAGGGGTTGTAGAGGCGGTTATTGGCCAGCCAGTACATCTCGTCGGTCGAGGCACCCTGTGAGGCGCGCTCGGTAGGATTACCCCAGGTAACGATGGAGAGGGAGTGGTTGTCGCCGAGCTTCTTCTCTGCTCCGAGGAAGTAGGACAGCGAGTTGTAGAACGTACCATCGACATAGGCTGTGCTCATGTTAGCCCAGCGGTAGGTGACATTGGCCGAGAAGGCCCAGCCGTTCTCCAAAAGTCCCGTGTTGTAGGTGTACATGGCACGCACCGTGTAGTTACGGTTGGCAAGGCTCAACGTGGCGCGGCTTCCCGCAGCGAAATGGCTTGGCCGGAAGTCGTAGTTGTTGGAACCACCCATGGCAGACATGGAGAAGTTGTTTGCCTCGAAAGGCAGAGAGTTCTCCACACCACGGGTCTGATTGTTCAGACCGCCAACGAGAGAGAAACGGAACTGTCCCGACTCGAGGTCGTTCATGGGAGCACCGTTGATGTAGATCTCGTTGTACCTCTGGTTGAAAGCACGATACCTGAAGCGTACCGGGCTGAACAAGTATCCTACCTGTGAGGCATAGACATTGTTG